>SKGM01000056.1 GCA_007117455.1 Candidatus Methanomethylophilaceae archaeon | reverse complement strand
CCTAACCGCCGGCTTCACCCATTCCCTATCCCACATAGATCTGGCTCAAGCCCTCGGCGCATCGATAGTACTGGTCTCGTCCGATGATCCCTTGGCGATAGACAGCGTATGCATGTTCGATGAACTGTGCCGGCAGAAGGGGGCCAATATATCCGGGGTTATACTGAACAACTGTGAGAAGAGCAAAGCCAGGAAGGTACTCGAGGACCGCGGGTTGCGTGTGGCGGGTGAGATACCAAACATCCCCGCTCTCAAATCATTCCAGGTATGGGAGGTGGTTGAGCTGATGGAGGCCAAGGTCCTCGCGGGCTCAGGAGGTTTGGACCGTGATGTCAAGAGCCTGTTGGTAGGGGCGATGAATCCGCAGACCGCCATAAGGTACATGCGTCGCAGCCATGCCAAGGCGGTGATAACCGGTGGTGACCGGACGGAGATACAGATGGCTGCTTTATCGACCGATACCTCTTGCATAGTCCTGACTGGAGGGATAAGGCCTTCTAAGACCGTTCTCTCACGGGCGGAGGAGATCGATGTTCCAGTACTCCTGGTGGAATTCGATACATTGACATCCGCGGAGATGATTGAGCATCTCATCGCCCGCATCGAACCTCGTGACCGGAAGAAGCTCGATCAGATCACCAGGGTGGTCCGTACCAAAGTGGACCTTGAGAGTCTCTGGTCCTAATCCTCGATTATCCTTTCAGGAGCCCCTGCGAAGGTAACGAGTGCGAATGCCTCCATGAAATGCAACGACCCCGGTATCACCAGGGTGTGAAGGGGTTCGCCCATATCCTCATCGAGAAGCTCGGAGGGGGTTCCCGCTATGACCCTCTCATCATCGGACCCTATCCTGGCCGCAATGCACATGACACTGTCTTTGTCCACCAATCCCTCTCCGTAGGCATCCTCGGCGGCGAGTATCCATTCTATGCCCTCTTTGGCGGTCATGTACCTTCCCTCCTCGGCACGGATGTCCAGGAGCACCATGGAATGGAGTCCACGGGACTTGTTGTCCACAAGGTGGTCGTAAGGTGAGCGGGGGAGATACTCGCCCTCACGGAAAGGCAGAGTCACGGTCCTACCGAACTTGTAAGGTTGTAAACCCAGCGAGCTGGGACAAGATGAGAATATGGATATACCATGGATAACGCGGGTGAGGATCCCTTCCTCCTCAGCGCGGATACGGATGTCGACATGGGTGGTCGCAGCCATCGTGTCACCCGCGGTCACAAAAGCGACCTTGGATCCCTTGGCGGCCTGTATGACCTCCTCAGTCTCCTCCACCTGTGCTCTGTCCAGGAATGAGACCTTTTTACCGACGACCTTCTCCAATTCCTCCTGCCCGGCCCCCATAAGGTCGGATGTGTAGAATTCAGCGAAGACCTTGTCGCAGGACCTGAGCTCATTCAGGGCTCTCACGGTCATACCGTCGACTCCGCTAAGTCCAAGGCCGATGAAGAGTAGTTCACCTTGACTCATCACGCCGTCAACATGGTGGCGGCTTTTAACGATTGCCCATGTAAAGGCAATTATACCTAATCGTATCTCATCGCGAATATGGTGAGATGTCTCAAAGTACCTCTTGACCGGGGTGAGGAGATAAGGTCGGAGCTTCGGCAGAAAGGTATGCTAGACCTAAGCCACACGATAGTCAGGGATGGTGACCATCTGCTCATTCCGATCGTGGGCGAGGCCGCATATCAAGGGCTCGAGGTAAAAGACCGGGACCTTCCTCCCATACCCCGTAAGGAGACTGATTACCGCAAGCTCACCAAGATACCTGATGAACTTATCGGATCCCTGCCAAGCTCCTTCGACGTGATAGGGGACGTCGCCATAATGAAACTCGATGAACCTCTATTTCCTCATGCTGAGGATATCGCTGACGCTTTGATGGAGGCCAACGGGCGTCTGAGGTCAGTCGCCCTCGACCAAGGGGTCAAGGGGGAGTTCCGTGTAAGGGACCTGAAGCTTCTCAGGGGCGAGACCGATCTTTCCAGCATACATACCGAATATGGGGTGGTCATGGAGGTAGACCCCTCATTAGCCTACTTCAACCCCCGCCTATCCCGCGAGAGGATGAGGGTTGCCGAGCTTGTGAGGGAGGGGGAGGTGGTTGTCGACATGTTCGCAGGCGTTGGGCCATTCCCTTTGATGATCTGCAGGCATTCTAAACCGGCCCATGTTTTCGCTATAGACATGAATCCCGATGCTGTGGAGCTTATGAAAAGCAACATCCTCCGGAACCGACTTGATGATAGGATAACCGCCATAAATGATGATGCCCGTGATGCGATGCGCAGCCTGCCAGAGCTGGATAGGGTGATCATGAACCTACCTCATATCTCGGAGGAGTTCATTTTCCACGCTCTTCATAAGTTGAAGGCCGGAGGAATGATCCACTTGTACAAGATCATTGAAAGGGATGACCTGGTATCCTTCCAGAATAGGATAATCTCCATCGCTGAAAGCTCAGGCAGGAATGTCGATATCGACGGCATCCAGGAACTCAAGACATATTCTCCGACCATGAGTGTCTACTGCTTCGATATCCGTTGCTGATACCCTTCAGGGGCAAGGGTCACTCCTTTCTGTCCTTGATAGTTACCGCTCCTCTTCGCGTAAGGGATGCTGGCAGCAGATTGCAGGGACTCCATCACCATCTGGCAGAACCTTTCGCCGATCGGTATGATGACGCTGTTCCTTGAGGCGTTGAAGGCTCCCAGGGTCAATGTGCCCTCGAAACCAGCATCTATCTTACCGAACGCTCCGATGACACCTCTTCTTATCCATGTGGTCCTGAGCCACAATTGGGCACAGACATCATAAGGTAGTCCGACCTCCTCCATCGTTGAGACGTAGAACATCTCACCGGCCGGAATCTCAACCTCCCCCTCGTGGTAATGGGTTCCATCCGCTCTCCTGACCTCCGCTATCCTGAGATCGTATCCGTTGGGGGTCAGAGATCCTTCTTGGAAACCGACTATCTTCAAAGACCCATCATCGATCATGCTCAGGATCCGGTGGTCTGGAAGGACGCACATGATACTCAAATACCATCGCCCGATTTAATCGATTCCCTCATTCCATCATGGTGTTGATCACCAACTCCGCGAGGTCAGTGGAATACTCGCCTGTCCTCCTGATGGAGCCAGCTATAAGACTTATGGATATGGATTCCTCCACATCGTGCTCCTGTGCCATCCGGTTGATGTTCCGACAGATCTCGACGAGTTTTGACACATCATCTATCGTTTCGTTGGCAAGCCGAAGATCTCGGTTGAACCAAGAGTCAACTGCGGATGATAACAGACTGATGGCCAGATTGCCCGCTCGACGCATCTCGCTGACCACATCGATCGTCGCACCCTCCTCCAGGAGGTTCAAGGAGTTTTTGGAAATATGCACCGCATGGTCCCCCACTCTCTCCAATATCCTGCCGACAGTGAAGTTCGCAGTTATCTCCATCTGTGGCATTCCTACCTTCCTTGATATGATGGTGTCCCTCTGGGCCATGTTGGACTGACGGGAGATGAGCCACTCCAATCTGTCTATGTCCCGGTCCCTCTCTATAACGTCCTGAAGTGTGTCCACATCGCCAGCCTCCAGAGCCTGGAATGAGTCAGAGAGCATATTCCTCACGAGAACACGCATACGGTCGATGGACTTGTTGAATCTCATCTCGGCGGGGTCTATTAGGTCTTTGAGGATTATGTGCTCATCACTCTCCTCCAGTATCTCCAGGCCGATGGCTATCTGTGTGAGTGTGGTGACAACATCCCGCACATTGGAGGGCATCCTACCTTGGGAACGCACCTCGATAAAAGAGAATCCAGCTATGTACGCGCCTACCATCTTACGGTATAGGAAGACCGGATCCTCGTCGCCGGTCACATCGAAGACCTTAGTGCTTGAAGTGTTCTCCCATTTGGATGGAGGTGTTATTATCAAGCTTCCGTCAGGCCTAGGTATGAGGCCTAGGGGATCGTTCTTCTTGAGATCGATCGATTTTGCCCAATCCTTGGGCAGTGTTATCACGAATGACGATCCCCCGGTCACCTGCACCTTGCGGATTTCCATAATCTTCACCTGAACAGAGTAGGTTTCTTTTTACTATATATTTAATTCTATTTCAATATAGAACAATTCCAACTAATTCTGATGTTGTTTTTTTCATCATAATATTCAATAAGTACAGATAATCCAGATAATATTATTTACCCTATTATATACTTTATAATAATAATATGTACATAACAAATATTATCATTTTTCCTTCCAAAAATTCTATAATGATATGGTTATCCTGATTATTATGATATCTATATAGATAACATTATACAGTATATATTATGTCGATTAAGTATATATCACAATCAGGAATTCTAACCTCTGAGGCAAAAAAATGGACTCAAGTCTAACCAAGCTGATTGCGGTTGCAGTCGTTGCCGCCCTTTTCACCGCGGGCGCAATGACGGTATTCGGAGGCGGTGGTTCCAGTTACCAAGATGAAGAGATATTGATAACTGGATCCACTACACTCAATCCGATACTCAGTAGCTTCAAGGAGCAGTATGAGAAAGAAACCGTCGGCGTGACTCTCACCATAACTGGTGGAGGCTCTGGACACGGCATCAACTCTGCCGCCCAGGGTTCTGCCGATATCGGTATGACATCACGTGATGTCAGGCCTTCTGAGATGGACGCTCACCCGGATCTCAAGATTCACACCATCGGTAAGGACGGTGTTGCGATAATCGTCGGTTCCAACGCCGGCATCACCAATCTAGACCGGGCACAGGTAGAGGGTATATTCAATGGTACTTATACCAACTGGAACCAGGTTGGTGGCAATGATGGTACCATTGTCATATTCAACCGTGATGCGGCATCTGGCACCAGGGATTGTTTCGATTCCACAGTCATGCTCAACAGTGACACCGTGGCCTCTGCTAACGAGGTTGCTTCCAATGGCGCTATGAGGAGCTCGGTCAACGGCAACCCTAACGGCATTGGATACGTCGGCCTAGGCTTCATAGACAGTGAGACCACTGCACTGGACATCGGCGGCGTCAGCCCAACAGTAGAGAATGTGGCTAGCGGAGCATACGAGATTCAGCGTGACCTGATATTGGTCACTAAGGGAGATCCCAAGGGTTGGAGCGCGGCTTTCCTGGAGTGGGCCATGCAGCCTACCGCCCAAAAGATAGTGGGTGAGCTGGGATTCGTTCCTATTGCCTGAACACCTTAAATAAAACCACTTCCGAATTTTTCTTATCCTTTCTAAAATGGCCATACCAAGAATATCGATGGGAGGGCGACAACCATGACCAATAATTGCATCGGAAGCCCCATTGGCCAGTAATCAGTGAACCGGTAACCTCCAGGCCCCATAACGAGGGTGTTGGATTGATGACCTATCGGAGTCATGAAGGCGCATGATGCACCTATCGCAACAGCCATCAGCATAGGGTCTGCAGACACCGACATCTTATTGGCTATCTCTATGGCGAGGGGAGCCATCACCACTGCCACCGCGGCGTTGTTGAGGATATTGGAAAGCAACATGCTGACGACCATAATCACTGCGACGGCAACATAAGGAGTCATAACGGATCCCGCATTCAGAATAAGGTCCGCTATCAACGTCGTACCTCCAACATCATCGAATGCTGCTCCTACAGGTATCATCGCTCCCAGTAGAATGATTATTGGCCAATCGATGCTGGTGTAGAGGTCCTTCATAGGGACAATGCCTGTCATGAGCATTACGACAGCGACCACCATTATTGCAACGGCTATGGGGAGATAATCGAAAGCGGCTGTCAGTATCCCCACAGCGAATATCGCCAATGCAAGGTAAATCCTCTTCTGTCTTCCCAGACTTATGTCCCCACTGGCCAAGGGAATAAGACCTAATGAAGTGGATGCGGATGATAGGGTCTCCCTCGGACCCTGAATGAGGAGCAGATCCCCCTCCTTGAGGGACGTGGAGTCCAATCTACCAGCGATGTCCCTCCCCTGTCTGGAGATGGCTAGAAGATTCAAACCGTATCGGTCATGAAGTCTCAGGCCCCTTACCGTCCTTCCCACCATGAGGGAGTTTTGAGAGATGACAACCTCTGCCAACTCAATCTCCTCTGACGATGTGATGTCCTCATCGAATTCCCTTTCCTCATGCAGCTGGATTCCAAGATCCTCAATCAATGTCTTGATGTTCTCAGTACAACCCTTCACCACCAAGGTATCATTGGGGCGGATGAGCTTGTAAGCGGATGGTGCTCGATATATCTGCCTACCTCTGATCAGGGCCATTATTACAACCTCGGAGTCACTTAGCCGAGATATCTCCATCACCCTTTTCCCAACGATGACCGACTCCTTAGGCACAGTCAATTCCGTTATGTAGTCCTTGACATTGGCGATCAATTGTCCAGCCTCCACATCTTCACGCTGTGGAATGAGTCTCCATCCCAACAGTATTATGAATAGAAGGCCTAGAATCGTAACCGGTATGCCCACAGGAGCGAAATCGAACATACTGAAAGGACTGCCGCCGTTCTCGGCCCTTGCCATGGCGATGATTATGTTGGGAGGCGTACCAATCAAGGTAATGAGCCCTCCCAACAATGAGCCGAATGCTATGGGCATCAGATATATCGAAGGGGACCTATCGGATTTCCTGGCTATACGTATGGCGATTGGGAGCATCAAGGCCATGGCGCCGATGTTGTTCATGAATGCTGAAAGCACTGCCACGGTCACCGTGAGGACGGTCAGTTGAACAGCGAAGTTTTCGCCCGCTTTTGATATTGCTTTCGTGACCACATCGATAAGGCCGGAATGGACCAATCCACGGGTCACCACCAGAACAGCAGCGACGGTTATGACGGCCGGATGTGCGAAACCCATGAAAGCATCTTCACCATCGATGACTCCCAGTATAACCAATATCAACAACGCTATCAGTGCAACGACATCGTATCGCCATCTGTTCAATGCGAAGAGCACCAGTACTCCTGCCAGTACAACTAGGACGATAATCAGGTCTTGATTATCCAAAAGGATCTCTGGAACCAATCCTATGACACCATATCAGAATTGTTTGGCATGGATAAATAACAGTTTGGTAGGATGTGCCTGAGGCTATGAGGATATTGCCATATCATTATTCTATGTAGTAATATGTTATATCTATATACTATGTCGATTAACTATATAATTAATTCCGGATTTCATCTATTCGAGGTTGCTCAAAATTGAGTCGGTATACCTGTGGATTCGGCCATGATGCACTGAGGGCTGACGGGAACAACCGTTTAGTGAGTGAGAGATTCAATCCAGGATCTCTGCTAGATGCTATAGGGAGGATTCCCAGTTGAGCAATGAATCTTTGCAAGGGGATAGGTCGAAGACCTATCGGATAATGGGTAGGATAGTGCATGAGGACGACCTGATCAAATATGGTCTGATGGCCGTTTCCTCAGTTGCAGTATTGATTGTACTGGCGATAATCGGTTTCATCTTTGCAAACAGTCTGGACGCTATCACTGAGATAGGATTGTGGAACTTCCTCGCCGGGGAGGTTTGGAGGCCGAACCGTGATATATACGGGGCCTATCCCGTGATCGTTGGTACCCTTCTAGTAACAATTGGCGCAATAGTGTTCGCTCTTCCATTGGGACTCGGCGCGGCAATCTTCATTTCCGAACTGGCGCCGAAAAGGTACCGTGAGCCGCTCAAGCTGCTTTCCGAGGTATTCTCCGGTATACCCTCTGTTGTTTACGGTTTCTTCGGTCTTGTGGTCCTTGTACCCTTCCTTCTGAACAATGTCCCCGGTGCCACCCAAGGGCAATCCTGGCTGGCAGGGTCGATCCTTTTAGGGATAATGGCGCTTCCCACCATCATATCCGTGGCTGAGGATGCCATATCATCGGTACCAAAGTCATATAGGGAAGCCAGCTTGGCGATGGGCGCCACCCGATGGCAGACAACCTCCCGGGTGATCGTTCCTGCTGCGATTTCCGGTATATCCGCGGCCGCAATCCTGGGCATCGGACGGGCGATGGGGGAGACGATGGCGGTGATGATGGTTACCGGTAACGCAGCCATCTTCCCCGAACCGCTTAGCAATCTCATGTCGCCGATCAGGACCATAACCGCCACGTTGGCCATCGAGATGAAGGAGGTGGCTCTGGGAACCACGCATTACTCGGCGCTGTTCCTTCTTGCCCTGATCCTTTTCGTGATCGTGCTGTTGGTCAACACCACATCCCGACTCATCATGCGTCGGATGAAGGAGAAGTTCAACCCCACCAAACCCCCGAAGATCAGGTCTGAGAAATATCTCCTGGTCATGGAGAGGGTGGCCATGGTCATCTCGGTCATAAAGTACGTTGTGATCCTGGGAATAGTATGGATAGTCGTCGATCTCTGGTTCGGCCCCGATGCAGCACTGTTCATATCCCTTGGAACAGTGGCGCTTCTGGTGGCGATGCGTTATATGAATCCCCGATTGACTCAGGTATTGGCCCATGGCACCCTCACAACAGTGATGGCGATCGTGTTGGCACTTCTGTTCATCATAATCTACGACATCGTTTCGAATGGCCTACCTGTACTGAGCATGGAGTTCGTACAGGAGTTCCCCGCCCAGGGGGGAAGGTCCGGCGGTATATATCCTGCCATAGTCGGGACATTGAAGTTGGTGTTCGGTACCATACTCATCGCCGTCCCATTGGGTGTGGTTTCCGGCATTTACCTTGCTGAATATGCGAAGGACACCCGTAGTACCAGGATAATACGTGGCGGCATTGACAATCTGGCTGGCACCCCCTCAGTGGTCTTCGGACTTTTCGGCATGGCCGCTTTCGTCTACTACATGGGATTCGGATACTCCCTTTTGGCAGGATGGCTAACTTTGGCCTTCTTGATCCTGCCGGTCATCGTTAGGACGACGGAAGAAGCGGTCAAAAGGGTGCCGAATGAGCTGAAGGAGGCATCCTTGGCCCTTGGCGCCACAAAGTGGGAGACCATAACCAAGGTTGTGCTGCCTGCCGCATTCCCAGGCGTCATTACCGGAACGATTCTGAGCATCGGCAGGGCGGCGGGTGAGACGGCGCCGATAATGTTCACCGCGGTAGTTGCATTCCAGACCCGTCTCGGTAACGGCATAATGGATCCAGTGATGGCGCTCCCATACCACCTTTACTACCTGGCGAGCGAGGTGCCCGACGCCTATGATTACCAATACGGCACGGCCTTGGTGCTTCTGATACTGGTCCTAAGCATATACTCCGCTGCGACTTTCCTAAGATACCACTATAGTAAGAAGATCAGTTGGTGATTGAATGTCAGATAACATAATCGACATAAAAGGTCTGAACCTCTGGTACGGTGAGAAACAGGCCCTTTACGATGTCAGCATGCCGGTGAGAAAGAACAAGATCACCGCCCTGATAGGGCCTTCAGGCTGTGGTAAATCGACATTGCTGCGTGCCATAAACCGGATGAACGACATTATAGACGGATGCCGGGTAACGGGGGATGTGATATTCCATGACCAGAACATCTACAGCCCGGAGACCGATGTGATGGCCCTGCGCAAGAAGATCGGGATGATTTTCCAGAAACCCAACCCGTTCCCGATGTCCATAAAGGATAATGTGACCTATGGTCCGAAACTCCATGGTGTCAACGACCGGGCCAGATTGGATGCACTGGTGGAGGACTGCATAAAGCATTCCGCACTCTGGGACGAGGTCCAGGATCGTCTAGGCACCTCGGCCATGAGCCTATCCGGAGGTCAGCAGCAGAGACTTTGCATAGCAAGGGCCCTCTCGGTGAATCCAGAGGTCATCCTCATGGATGAACCGACCTCGGCTCTGGACCCGATAGCGACCAACAAGATAGAGGACCTCGCCCAGGAACTCAAGAAGGACTATACGGTGGTCATAGTCACCCATAACATGCAACAGGCCTCGAGGATAAGCGACTACACAGGCTTTATGTACATGGGAAAACTGATTGAGTTCGATAAGACAGAGAACATATTCGGCAATCCGAGCGAGGAATTGACCGAGAGATACATAACCGGTAGATTCGGGTGATCACATGAGAAACAGATTCCATACCGACCTGGACGCCCTCACTGAGGACGTTATAGAGATGGGGAACCTCATATGCAGCATGCTGGACAGGTCTGTGACGGCCTACGCCAACGGTGACAGAGAGATGGCCGATTGGGTGCTGCAGAACAAGGACGAGGCCTCCCGACTGGACAGTCTGATAGAGGATGAGGCGCTCCGCCTCTTGGTCCTTCACCAGCCTATGGCGGGCGACATGAGACGTATAGCCACGATACTGAAGATGATCACCTACATGGAGCGCATCGGTCGTTACGCCAAGAACATCGCCAACGCCGCCAACGACCTGATGGACTCCGATGAGCACAAACCGATGCCCCAGATATCCACCATGGGGGCGGTCGCCATAGAGATGGTCAGGGATTCCCTGATGGCATTCGAGACCTCCAACGTCAAACTGGTCGATGACTTCGCCAGCAGGGATGATGAACTGGACCGGATGCGATATGATTATCTGCGCACCGCTTTGGCGGAGATGAAAGCCTGCGCCTGCAACGTCGACACCTACACCTCCTACCTCATGGTGGCCCGTTATCTTGAGAGATGCGGGGACAATGCCTGCAAGATAGCGGAGAAGGTGCACTACATGGTAACTGGGAAACGCATAGACCTGCGTTGATGTCCGTTACTCAGAACGCCTCGTAGCTTCCGTTACGACGCACCATCCTCTCGAAGCCGCGGAGCATGAACCAGCTCAGTATGAGCATCGCACCGCCAAGCAGGAGCATCATACCTATCTCCGGGAACACCTCCGTCAAGGTCGCTCCCTCCGCTGCGGCCCTGGCGGCCTCGACGGCATAGGTCAGGGGAAGGCTGTAGGACACCGGTTGCAGCCAGGTAGGCAAATAACTGACGGGGAAGTTGACCCCGCAGAGGACCAATCCGATATAGGATACCACGCTGGCGAGTATCATGCCCGTTCGAAGGTAGATGCCGATCGCACCGATCATCATGCCCAGTCCGGCCATGGAGAAGGCGGTAATAATTACGATGGCCGCCATGACCTCATAGTTCATGGCGCTGAGGTCCAGTCCGAATATGAATACCGCATAGCCCAAGGATACGATGACGGTCAGGAAACCGGCGAGTATCTGGAACAAGGCCATGCCCGTGAATATCGTGAACAGGCCGCTGGGTGAGGATATCAATACCGGCATGGTCCCCACATGCTTCTCGATCGCCGGTAGGTTGGCTATTGAGTACAGCGTGACCATGGCGATGGATTGTATGGAATTCCCTAGAACGACGTAGGCGACTGTGACCTCGGGGTTGCCGGCGAAGTCGGCGACAAAGGCGAAGAAGGCCATGGAGAACAACGAGGTGAGCAACACCTGCGCCAACCAGAGCCACCAAGGTATGGCGGCGAAGGTGTTCCTAATGGACAAGGAGGACGAGTGGGCCAATATCCTTGCTGTCCGCATAACGTTGAAGCCTTCCATATCAGAACCTCCCTATGGTGCCGTGGTTGCGCACGTTCCTCTCGATCTTCCGGAAGAACCATTTCGCCATTATTATGTAGAGCACGGTGAGTCCGATCATGATGCCAAGACTCCCGAGGATTCCCGGGCCGATGCCGGTGTAGCCGTCAATGGCGGCTATCTTCATCGCATCCACCCCCCAGGAAGGTGCGAGGATGTATGATATCGGTATTGCCCAGCCTGGTAGAATGCTTATCGGGAACATGGCACCGCTCACGACATAGATCGGGAACTCCAAGGATGACATGAGCACCGACGATGCCCGGGTGAGGACGAAGAAGGCAGAGAATATCAGACCTATGGATGCCAAGGATGCCAATGTTATGACGAGTATGAAGAAGAACTGCAAGGGGTCCGAAAGACCCACTCCGGTTTGGAACATGAGCTCGGCGAATATGAAGACCAGAACCGCGTTGGAAAGGCCGATCAATGTGTTCCATATCGACCTGCCGGTGACCACATCCATGAGGTTGGTGGGGGACACCATCAGGGGTTCCAGGGTGCCGTTGTATCGGTCGTAGCTAATCGACCATCCGGATGAGTACAGGGTGTTGCCCCACATTCCTAGCACCCCTCCCCCCAGAACGGCCTGGAGCACGATGGGTCCGTCGACGTCCTTGAATATCATCAGGGTGACGATGGTGAACATGAACGGGGCAATCAGCGATGGGATTATCCACTGGGGGTCCGTAAGGAAATGCGTCATCTGCTGCCTGAAGGCCGCGTAGGTAACCCTAATGTTCATTTGCACTCACCAGTGTGATGTAGGTGTCCTCCAGGGTAGGTTCGTCATACCCTATGCGAAGCACGCGGAGGCCCCTCATGACCTCGTTGACATCTCCCAGGAGATCGCTGCTCTGCTCCACTTGGATCCTGGTGATGAACCTGCCAGGGACGCGGTCGTAATTGACATGAATCACACCTTCGGTGTCTTCCAGAACATCAACGGCCTCGAACGGGTCATCCCGGGTCTCGACATGTATGACCGTGGCGTTGTTGACCGAATCCTTGAGCTCCAGTGCGTTACCTTGGGCCACCAGTTTGCCGTTGGAGATGATGGCTATGCGGTCGCACAGCTCCTCGGCCTCGAACATGTAGTGGGTGGTGAGAAGTATGGTCGTGCCCTGGTCGGCCATCCTCCTTATCAATGCCCGTATGTCTCGGGCGATCTCTGGATCCAGGCCGAGCGTGGGTTCATCGAGGAACAGTACCTCGGGATCGTTGACCAAGGCCCGGGCGATGTGTATCCTCTGCTTCATCCCCCGGGAGTAGTCCTCGACCCTGAGGTCAGCTGACTCCTTGAGGTCCACCAGTTCCAGTAGGCGGTCAATCCTCTCATCGCGGATATGGGGGTCTATCCCGTAGAGCTCGGAGAAGAAGCGGAGGTTCTGCCTTCCGGTCAAGCGGTAGTAGAGGCCCCTCTCGCCACCTGAGACCAGGTTGATCCTCCTTCTTATGCGGACCTCGTCCTTGGTGACGTCCTGTCCCAGGACCATTGCACTGCCAGAGGTGGGTATGAGCATGGTGGAGAGCATCCTTATCGTGGTGGTCTTACCCGCCCCGTTCGGACCTAGGAGGCCGAAGATCTCCCCGCGTTTTACATGGAAGCTGATACCGTCCACAGCCCTCTTGTCAGGGCGTTTCCTTTTGCCCGGGAACACCTTGGTGAGTTCCTCGACCATGATCGGAGGGTGTTCTTCTGGAGGACTCATCCAACCTCAGAATGCTGGTTTAATACAAAAGATATGCTATCGGGCAATCGTTTCCGATAAACATATCTAAGCTAGCACAGAATATATTCCATAGGTGAGAGAATGGATGCCATATTCAACCGCAGAAGTATAAGGAGATACACCGACCAACCCGTTGATAGGGAGGAGATCGAAAAGATCATCAAAGCGGGAATGGCCGCACCCTCCGCGACCAACCAGCAGCCCTGGCACTTCTTCGTGCTCACCGATCGCGAAAAGCTGTTGGACATAACCGCTGTCCATCCGCACTCCAACATGCTGAAGGAGGCGGCCGCGGCCATCGTGGTGTGCTTCGATCCATTGCTGGAGAACATCAAGGGCTACCTTCCTCAGGATTGCGCCGCGGCGACTCAGAACATGATCCTCATGATCGATGAGCTCGGTTTAGGGGGCGTATGGTTGGGCGTACATCCTAACAAGCAGCGTGAGGAGGAGGTCAGGAAGATCCTCGGCTGCCCCGGGGACATAGTTCCTTTCAGCATCATCTCCTTGGGACATCCGGCAGAGACCAAGCCCCCGAATGACAGGTACCATTCCGACCGTGTGCACTGGGAGAGCTGGTGAAAACCCGATAATTTTTTTTCTAATCTTTAGAGTTGGATGAATAATCCAAATATATAAATATCAATTTTTCCAGTTTACCTCATTGATTGGTTGGATGAAATAACCAACTTAATTAATGTATAATTAAAAGAGGTGGAATATTGGATCAAGAAAAAAGGCCAATAGTAATTCTAGCTACCCTATTGGTGGCTACAATCCTTCTGAGCGGGACCTACATCGTTATGATGGGAGGCTCTGATGATGATGATTCAGATATCGAATTCGCTCAGATAAAGGATGCGATGAACACGACCTACAAATTCAAGGAATCTCCAGAAACGATAATCAGCACGGCGCCCTCGATCACCGAGACGCTCTATGCTATGGGTTATGGGGACAAGTTAATTGCGGTATCTGATTTCACAACTTATCCACAGGATGCCGTGGACCGGATGGCGTTGGATTCGAGCGACCCAAACCATCTACCTAGTATGGGTTCCTATTTTGAACCAAACACTGAATTCATAACCGACCTATCTGCCGATATCGTCTTCATCACAAAGACCAGTGGAAGTGTCAATGTATATGACTCTCTCAAGGATATGGGACAGACAGTTGTAATGCTTCACCAGGAGGAAAGCATTGCAGAGATATACAAGAACTATTGGCTGATACTAACTGTTATGAACCCTCCATCCATCGATATGGATGTAACGAGTATGATGGAATCTATCAATCCATTATATGATATGAGAGACAGTATCGAAGCGGTTAAGGACAAAATGAAGACTGGTACAACCGACAGGCAATTCTTGATACACCTCGGATGGGAAAGTGACGTCAGTCAGGATGTTTGGGCGGCAGGTACTGGAAACTTCATAACCGCTGCAGCTGCAATGGCGAACATGACTAAGAACACCGCAGACACTCCCGGCTTTGCACAGATAAATAAGGAGTTGTATATCGATCCAGAAACAAATCCGGAGATAATAATATCTGTTGGATGGGGTTGGACTGGCTGGGACCAAAGCTTTGATGATTGGGATACAATGATGGATACCCTTAGAAACGATCCTGTTTGGAACAGTACAAATGCTGTGAAGAATGACCAGGTGTATGTATTTACTGAGAGAGCAGAGGAGATAACATCCCGCGCCACTGCTAATGCCTATGCAGATCTTGTGAAACTCATGGCTATGATAATGCAGCCACAAGTATTCACTGGATTCACTCCGGACAAGGTGATTGGTAACAATTACTCTGACATGTTCGATGGGCATTGGTGAAATTACACCGAAAGGCAAAAAAACTGATGGCGGAAGCCATCTACTTTATACTTTTTTACCATTCACCGAGGCAATCATGGAATCATCCACGTCGATCATTGAAAAGGGGAAGAAGCGACTCCAGATGGTTATCTTAATCGGAATTCCACTTCTTGTATTGTTGTTCCTGATATCTATTGCATTCGGCCCTGTAAGAATGACCTTGGATGAGACCTATCATAGTCTGATAAACATAATCAACTATGGCCCTCAGACAGGACATGAGAGGATAATATATTATCTTAGGATGCCTCGTGTACTGGCAGCGTTCACAATAGGGATAGGGCTATCAATAGCAGGTGCTGTTTTCCAAGCCATAATCCGTAACCCATTGGTAGATCCTTACATCACCGGCGTTTCCTCCGGTGCGGGTTTCGCCGCAGCAATGGCAATGACAAGCGGATTAATAGTTGCCTCTGTTTCAGCTAACTATGCAGTCCCTGTCGCCGCATTCATCGGAGGACTTGTGGCTTTCACATTCACGTTCATCATCGCTGAAAGTTCAGGAGGGCGGGCGATAAATTATGTTCTTGGAGGGGTAATCGTTGGAATGGGATTCGGCTCACTAACCACGATTATCCTGATAATGTCCGATGACCGGGTCCAGAGGATACTGTTGTATTTGTTTGGGAGCTTTACAGGAATGACGTGGGCCAAACTTTGGATAATCCTGATTCCTGTCTTAGTATTGTGTTTTATTGTATTGTTATATGCGCGGGAATTCAACGTGATACTCTTAGGAGATGAACAGGCAAGGCAGCTGGGACTTAATGTGAAAAGATTCAAGATATCAATGCTTGTGCTAGCCTCATTGCTCACTTCTCTATGTGTTTCCTTTGTTGGAATTATCGGTTTCGTAGGCCTCATAGTGCCACATACGGCCAGGATGATAGTAGGGGGCGATCATCGTTTACTGCTTCCCGCATGTATGATAATAGGCGCACTCGTAATGGCATTGGCAGATTTGATTGCAAAAATGGCATATGTTCCAATTGAATTACCCGTTGGTGCCATAATGACTCTTATAGGTGTACCATTCTTCGCATATCTGCTTATCAGGAGGGGCAAAGAGTATGCCACATGATAACGGTTCAATGATATCATCGAACGACCTGAACCTCTACTACGAGGACTATCATGCGCTCAGGGACGTGTTCTTCGATGCGAAACCCGGTGAGCTCATTGGACTTATCGGCCCGAACGGATGCGGCAAATCCACACTCCTAAGGACGATCAACGGCCTTTTGAAACCCTCTACGGGCGTGATGCTGGTGGACGGTAAGGATGTTCACAAGCTCAACCTTTCTGAGATCGCCAAGACCTGCTCCAACGTACCCACGGAATTCCCTCCTGATTTCAACCTCAATGTGATTGAGGTCGTTATGATGGGCCGATATCCTCATCGTAAGGGCCTATGGTGGGAGACATCTGATGACGAGAAGATCGCCAGGGATGCACTCCAGAAGTTCGAGATTGATCATCTGGCCGATAGGAACATCAATCGACTAAGTAGCGGTGAGCGACAGAGGACCCTCATCGCCAAGGCCTACGTTCAGGAGCCTAGGGTGATGCTGGTAGACGAACCGACATCCCATCTCGACATGAGGTTCAAGCTAGAGGTCATGGAATACATAAGGGACCTGATGGAGAAGGAGAGGGATATGACGGTGGTCATCGCCTCCCACGACATCAATCTGATGGTCAAGTACTGTGACCGCATAATCCTGGTCAAGAAAGGTAGGATAGTCGGGATAGGCACTCCGGAGGAGATCGTCACTGAGATTAACATAGCCGATGTCTATGGGGTGGAGTGCAGTGTTTTCAAGGATCCAACCGGCGAGGTGATAGTCCATCCCCGTTGTTCTCTCAGATTCAAGGATTGAACGATGGATGGATGTACCAGCCATCTTTATAGGATAGGAAGACATTCACTGGAGGGATGAGGGTCAGGGACCTGGTACGCGAGCATCTCAAAGGTCTTCCCCGAACCGTCCATGGGGGCACAGCATGGAAGCTGGAGAACGTAGAGGATTACAGTCACAACCTCAATCCCTTCGGCCCTCCGGAAGCGCTCTCGGAACTGGTCAATGAGGCCATCGGCCATATCGGTCATTATCCGGACGACTCCTGCTCCGACCTAAGGCAGGTGATCGCCGACCATCACCAGGTCGACCCTGAAGAGGTAATCATCGGTTCGGGTTCATCGGAGATAATCCGGAACTTCCCTCATGTGTTCCTTGGACCTGGCGACCGAGCCCTGATACCTCGGCCCACATTCGCGGAGTATGCCCAACAATGTACCGTGGTGGGCGCCAAAGTCATCGACCTGCTTCTTCTCGATGCGGAGGATTTCCGCATCGATGTTGAACGTCTTTTGCATCGTATAACGCCCTCCACCAAGGCAGTCTACATCTGCAACCCCAACAACCCCACCGGTAGGATCGAGCCACGGAAGAAGATACTGGAGATTGTGGAGACCTGCCGTCACAAGGATGTGATGGTATTCCTTGATGAGACGCTCCTCAGCCTCGTGCCGGATTATCAGGACATCAGTTGCGCATCATTCGTGGGGTCTTACGACAATCTCATAGTAGCCGAATCGCTGACCAAATCGTTCGCCATCCCCGGCATACGCATCGGTTACGGGCTGGGCAACAAACAGATGATCGAGAACATGGACAAAGTACGCATGTCCTGGAACGTGGGGGCAGTGGAGCAGCACGTCTCCAAAGTGCTCATGCGTGATCATTTCGACCATGTGGTGAAAGCGGCCCGATTGATGGCCGAGGAGCGTGATTGGATGTTCAACCGGCTCAAGGAGATCGGTTTCCCAGTGGACCGCCCCAGCGACTCCTACTTCTATTTCAACTCCGTGCAGAGCCTGAGGACCAACGCCGCCGAGTTCCAGGACAGGGTGAAGGATTCCGGCTTCATGGTCCGGGACTGCGCATCCTTCGGTAGGCCTTTCGAGAAGTACGTTCGTTTCTGTGTCAAGGACCGTATGCGCAACGAGGCTTTCGTACAAGGCCTCCATGATGCCATCGGATCATTGGGGTGGTGAACCATGGTGCTGTTACAGGCCGCTGCCGTAATCGTTCTGGCTTTGCTCATCGACATTCTGCTTAGCGATCCTCCCAACCGCTTACATCCCTTGCGTTGGATGGGGAATATGGTGGATGCTCTTGACCGCAGGATAGTGCGGGGAGGCATTTGGAGGGACAGGGTCATGGGCATGATGTCCTACCTCTTGGTGGCTGCCGTTTCCATAACACTCGCCCTTCTGATCACTGCCCTGCTGAGGGAATCGATAGGCGTCTGGGCCTGGGTGGTCGCAAGCGCAGTACTCTTCAAGATAACCTTCGCTGTCTCCTCCTTCCGTCGTCATTGCTCACCTATCAGGGACGCTCTGGAGTCCGGAGACCTGGAAGGGGCCCAGGCAATGACGCAGATGATAGTCAGCAGGAGGACGGAGGGTATGGGTTGTGAACACCTGTCCTCTTGCTGTGTCGAGACCGTGGCGGAGAACGCTGTGGACAGTGTGGCGTCACCGGCTTTCTACATGGGACTACTCGGTTTGGCAGGTGCATACCTCTTCCGCTGCGCCAACCTCATGGATGCGATGTGGGGATACCGGAAGGAACGCTATGCCAACCTCGGTACATTCCCTGCCCGTCTGGATGACGTACTGGGTTTCGTCACCTCACGGATCTCGTTGGCATTCCTGGCACTCTCCGCACTGTTGCTCAAAATGGACGTCAAGGGTTTGTTCAGGGTGGCGGCCAGGGATGCGAGGTTGACGCCCAGTCCAAACAGCGGCTGGCCGATGGCGGCCGCCGCGGGTGCTTTGGGGATCACCATGGAGAAGCCTGCGGGCTACCGCATCGGTGACGGCCCCCTACCCGGCGTCGAGGACATCGAGAGGTCCCTGAGATTGGTCGAGGTCACATCAACACTTTTCATCATACTGGTCGCCCTGCCTCTCTACGCTACGATCGGGGTGCACCTGCAGCTTTTCATGGAGGATGCCCTCTTGGGCATCATCGGAGGATTGATATGAAGGACATTTCCGCGGACGTGACATTCCACGATTCAATGGGATTCGAGGTGGCCGTCATCCGTTTCAACGAAAGGATGGAGGTAATGAGCTCGGCGATGAAGAACGGTGGAGAACACAGCACTGACACATTCGTCATAATCGAGGTGCCCAAACTCTACGACCATCGGGAGCCGATGCAGGATATGGATGCGGTATTCGCTGACCTATCGATACCCGACCATGCGGTGGGATTCATGACCGCAGCGGAGATAAGATTGGTACTCACCGTATCCGACAGTCAATTCGAAGGCAGCAACTGCAAAGCCATCGTGACTGCGGGCGTTTCCAACCGGGTGAAGGCAGGGGACATCATCACCGATATGCCGGAGAGGCTGGCGAAGTCGGTGGAAAGGGCCAGGATCCGGAAGCAGAGGATGGGAACCATCAACATCATCGCGGTTAGTGCCACTCCATTGACGACAGCCGCCAAGATCAACGCCGCCATCGTGGTGACGGAGGCCAAAACCGTTGGTATGCAGTCCGTGGGACACGATGAGACGGGAACCACCTCCGATGCCATTGCGATCGTGTGTCCTCCCGGCGATGAGAGGGCCGATTACTGCGGCACGGGGACCGCCATAGGCATCGCCATGGCCAGGTCGGTCAGGGAGGCGGTCGCCCAAAGTCTGAGGAACCGTGAGGATTTCCCCGAGCCCTACAGTTTCATAAAAGCCCTGGAGGAGTTCGATGTCACTCCGGCCCTTATGTGGGATGCTGCGCTGGAACTGTTCAGCCCTGCCCCCGACTGGGACACGGAGGACATCAGGAGGATGTTCCGCGCCTCCTTGGACAACTATGAGAAGGACATCAACGTTAATTCCCTGGTCATGGCAGCGGTGCTGCTGGAGAAATGGGGCTCCCATGACAAGATATGGGGGATGAAGAGGGGGGAGTTCGCACGTGACCCGATCCATCTGATAGCCGACGAGATGCTGGGTATACAACTCGCCGAGTACATCGGAGGTACCCGCGCCCTCTTCGAGTTCAATCGTTTCGATAGGCACAAGCCAGGTTGCATAGGGGACATGGGTCCTTTCATAGACGACATACTCTGCGGCCTCATAGGGGGCATCATGTCATCCATATACACCAGGAAGTTCGAGGAGGCCTGAGAGGTGAAGGCCCTCAAAGCCATGTTCTCATTCTTCACCATGCTCCGTCTGGACATCGATGAGGATGACATGGCGGCCATGGACCGTTCCTTCCATCTGGTGCCGATCATCGGACTATTCTATGGTATCTTGGCGTACTTGTCAATGAGTGCATTGGGCGTCTTCCTCGACAGTTTCACCTCCGCCGCCCTGACGCTGTTCCTGGTCTCGCTGATGAACCGCTTCCTCCATCTGGATGGTGTGATGGACATCGGTGATGGCCTGGTGGTTTCCGGCGGCAGGGAGGACCATCTACGGGCATTGAAGGACAGCCGCATAGGTGCTGGAGGGGTCGCCTTCGCGGTGTTCGCGATCCTCCTGGCTGTAGGCTCCTGGTCTGCACTGGCCGCTTCCGGCCTGCTACTCGCGATCCTGCTGGGGGAGGTCTATGCCCGGAATGCATCCGTGGCCGCCGCCGCCTTCGGGAGCCCGGGTCCAGGCATGGCGGGGGAGTCTGTTCGTTTGACTTCCGCCGCATCCCTGGTCAAATCCCTGGTGATCTGCGTGATCATCACCGCCCCCCTGCTCGCCTTGGCAGTCATGTTCGGTGGATGGACCATCATGGAGTCAGTTACGCTGACCCTTGTAATGGCTGCACTATCCGTATTCTCCGGCTTGGTGATGTCATCCATAGCCGAGAGGAACTTCGGGATGGTGAACGGTGATGTGCTGGGAGCCACGAACGAACTCACCCGGTCGCTACTGGCCATCGCATCATTGGCGGTATTCTCATGGATGTTCTGGTGAACGCTGGCGGAAAGGGGAGCAGGATAAGCTCGCTGGGCGTGGAGAAGCCACTGCTCGATATCTTCGGAAGGACCTGCATAGACCGAGTATTGGACGCCCTGCAGGGCGCCAAGGGTATAGGCGAGGTAGTGGTGTCCGTCAGCCCGAACACCCCTGGAACCAGGGAACTGGCCATCAAGAGAGGGGTCAGAGTGATTGACACCGGAGGCGAGGACTTCGTTTCAGACCTCCACCATTCCCTGCGGAGGATGGATGGTGAGATGGTCATGGTGTGTCCCTCGGACCTTCCTCTGCTGAAGTCCGTCACCATCGAGGCGTTCCTAGGGGCCTATGAGCTTACGGGAGGCGAATCCTTCCTCGCCATGGTCCCGGAGTCCAAGGTGTTGGACCTGGGTGTGAGGCCCTCCTATGTCTGGGAGCTTCCGGAAGGAAGGTTCGTGGTCTCCGGCCTCAGCATCATCGACCGAGATCTGACCTTGAAGGACAAGTATCTGGATGAGA
This sequence comes from Candidatus Methanomethylophilaceae archaeon, assembly GCA_007117455.1. Classification (GTDB taxonomy): domain Archaea; phylum Thermoplasmatota; class Thermoplasmata; order Methanomassiliicoccales; family Methanomethylophilaceae; genus PWHV01. The sequence continues at coordinate 7,503 of SKGM01000056.1, read as the reverse complement.
GATTCTATCTAAACGGCGGGGAGGACCTCGCGGTCAACGTGAACACGCCTGAGGAGCTGGAGATAGTCCGTAGGATGACCTAGTCCATGCCCATGATCCTCTCGTAATCGGAGTGGATCCTCTGCAACAGACTCTTCACATTCACCGCTCCGGCGCTGTGAAGTACGGCCGCTATTGAGGAGCCGCCGCAGCCCACACCCTCTTTGATATAACCTCTCTCATAAGCCCGCAGACCATCGTGGGGACTGTCACTGTAATCGAGGTTGATCGCAGCGACCGGCAGGTCACCGATGCTCCTGACTATGCGCACGATGTCCGAGTTGGGGTCGTTGATCATCCATCGGGTGGTGCCCACCATTATGTTCCTTTCAATGCTCGGGTCCAATGCCAGGGCGGCCGCCAGTACCGCAGTCATCTGGGTGCCGCCACCGAGTATCACCGGTATCCGCCTCGCCGCGCCGACCACCAGTCCTACGTTGGCTGGCATCATCGGGTCACCGACGCAGGCGATGGCCTTCAGAGGATCATCCCTGAGGTCACCGAATTCGATACCTGCGGCCTTCAAGGCCTCGGAGACGATGGAATCCTTGAGTTCCTTGGGGTTGTTGGGGGAACTGCTGCTGACCAGATTCTCCTCGATCATGCCCATCGCCCTCAGGACCGCCAAGGCGGTGGTGGTACCGCCGGCGCAACTCTCACTGGCGACCAGGAAGTCATGTGAACGGGACAGCATATCGCCCAGTATCACACCTCTTTGGTAACATTCATCGACGTTGCTAACCGCGTCACCGCTGCGTATGTCCCTACCACACTGCCCTCCGACGTCGAAATAGGGGATGTTCGGCAGCACCTTGACACCACCATTGATGATATGGAAAGGCATCCCGCTCAATGACAGGGCCGCCATCGTAACCGTGGCTGGAGTGGGTATGCCTCCGGGGTTGATCGGTATGCCATCCATGCAGATGGTACGCCCGTGGACCAACAGCTCCACATCCGCGCTGGGGGTGTAGAGTGTCAGTTCCGGGGTATCCCCCGCATCCGAGACTCCTGGTATGGTGGAGGTCAGGGTGCTCCCGATGGTGCAGGTGAATACCCCGCGTCCACCCCACATTTTTCTCATAAGTGCCTCGGCGCGACCGGGCGCATTATGGATGGTTACGTCCTGTGATACATCCATTGGAGGATTCATCCGTCCAGGTGATGTGTTCCCACAATATTAATCCTTCATCGTAGGAGGAGGGACATCAAGCCGCTGAGGGGTATCATGCTATCATCCATGCGGCATGGGTAGCTGCTCATCACCGGCACCCTGACCGGAAGATGTTCCCCGGTCAATGAGGATGTCCCATGGTCCACGAGGTAGACGATCCTCGGATAGTCGTCGAAATGGCTATCCATCAGGCCGTCCACCGTTTCGAGTATCTCGACCTTCAATTCCGGGTCCCTCTGGTGACTCACCTCGTCTATCTCATCGGCATGAAGGAACACATTACCCTGCTCCAACAACTCCCTCGCCAAGGGAAAACGGTCCTCGAGTGAGTCCACCTTGCGGGCATTCTGCCCCAAGGCCCGGGAAATGCCCAATGCGGTGGGGCTGTTTGAAACCACGGTCAAAGGCCCGAGCCTAGGGAACAGCGGTGCCTCGACTATCCTTCTACCTCCTCCCCAGGGCATGATAGTGAGGCCGTCCAACTCTGATGCGATGCTCTCTATCATATCCCACATGAACTCCGGCCGGTCGCGCAACGGTGCCGGTACCGGAGGGCAGGGCATATCAATGACCTCACAGCAGTCCAGGGTGATCACCGCCCTCCCCTTCAGGAAGAAAAGGATGTCGGGGTCCATATGCCCGAGTGAGTCCATGCGTTCGTCGACACAATCGATTATCCTTCCCTCCATCTCGGTATCGACATGGTAGGCCCAATCGATAGTACCGTTTCTTATGTAGGCGGGACTGAGTCGGTAAGCGACCCGGTCCGGGGACATCCTCAGGTCCAATCCCAAGGCTTCGATGGCTCCCCTAGGGGTCCTCGGGACCTCGCCGGTGAAGAGCTGATTTATGAAACGATGGGTATAGGTGCTTCCCTGGGTGCTTCCGCGGTCCTCGACAACCGTGTCCATGAAAGGCATTTCAGCGACCTCCATGGGTTTTCGGTCTTGGAACTGGGGTATGGGGTGGTCCTCGGCACCGTCGAGTAGGACGAAGAGCGTGTTCATGAGGACCTCCTCAGAGCTATCGCCGCCTGTCCCACTGAGACGCCGCCGTCCCCGTTGGGGACATTCCGATGTCTCAACATCCTCATGCCCCGTTGCTCCGCTCTCCGACTCACCATCTGATTTACCGCCCTGTTGTATGTCACGCCCCCGCTGAGTCCCAGGTCACCGATGCCCTTCTCCAGGGCGCGGTCGGCGGCGATGTCCACCATGGCATCAATCAGGCAGGATACCACGGTATAAGCTTTGTCCTCAGGACGGCCGGCAGTCTCCATCACATCCGCTATGAGAGTAACGCTGTCAACCACGCCGGAGTGGACTTCAGCCTGGAAACCATCCATCATGCTGCCGCGGGCGAGAAGGGCCTCCAGTCTCATGGCCGGCTCCCCGTCATAGCTGCGATGTTGACACACATCAAGATAACAGGACAAGGCGTCCATCAGGCGCCCCATCGATGAGCTCATCACGCTTTTACCCATCATGATCTCCAAAACCCGGGAGTCACGGTCGCTGAACATGTTGTTCTCCCTTCCGGCAAGAGAATCGAAAGCGAAGCACAGCCTTCTGATGTCATATACCGCCTTCTCCCCTCCCAACAATGGAACGGCCCTAAGATGACCGACCCGCTCATAGGAGTCCAAGGTGCTGTACATCACCTCACCCCCCCATGCGCTCCCATCGTCCCCGTAGCCGCTACCGTCCAATGCCAGTATCACGGCCTCATCCTTCTGCTCGTCCACCAGGAGGGACGCTGCATGTGCCCAATGATGCTGGACCTCGATGGTCTCCGCACCCAATCCTTCTGCCATAGCTCGGGCCAGGCGACGGTTGCTGTATCCTGGGTGCATGTCCAAGGCCACATGGCTGACCTCGTCCGCACCGAGGAGGCGTCTGAGGTGGGAGATCGAGGATTCCAGATAGTCCAGCACGCCGAGGTGGTCTGCGTCTCCAACATACTGGGTGCTGTACATGCGACCGTCATGGGCCACCGTCCCGGCTATGTTCTCCTGGGCACCCAAAGCCACCACGGTCCCCTTGGATGGGGCAGACAGCCATGCAGGGGTATGTCCCCTCGACCTCCTGATGAAGTATCTGTCACCATCGAAGACCCGGAGGACGGAATCATCAGCACGGTTCAGGATGTACTGGTCATGGAGCAGATAGGCATCGGCGCCCAATGAGAGGACGTTGTCATCGTCCACGATCATCGGTTCCCCTGGAACATTGGCGGAGGTCATCACCAGGGCATCATCGTCCAGCTCATCGAACAGCAGATGGTGCATCCCCGTGTAGGGCAGGAACACCCCGATGGTGTCAAGGCCGGGGGAGGCGGACTCGCTGCGTGGGGTATCCATCTTGGGTATCAGGACTATTGGCCTCTGCGGCGATCTCAGCTCTTTTAACTCAGTTTCATCAGGGAGTCCGTACTCGTAGATTGAATCCACGTCCTTGACCATGATAGCGAACGGTTTGTGCTCTCGGCCGTACCATCTCCTCAGATGAGGTATGTTGTCGATGCTGGAGCATATGTGCATACCTCCCCAGGATTTGGCAACACCCACGCCGCCTTCATCCAATATCCGGGCGAATAGTGCTATGGGATCCTTGTGATGGGTGCCTTCTTTGTCGATGAGACGGTATCGCGGTCCGCATTCAGGACAGCAGACGGTCTGATGATGGAACCTCCTGTCCCCGCTGGAGGCGTATTCCCTGCCGCAGGCCTCACAGTGAGGGAAGGAAGAATAGGCGGTGTTGGGCCGGTCATATGGCAGGTCCGAGATCAATGTGAACCTGGCTCCGCAATCGGTGCAACTGGTGAAAGGGTAGCCGTTACGCCTGTCACCCTCCTTTCTCATCTCCTCTATGCAGAAATTGCATATGGCGGTGTCCACCGGGATTCCCGCACCCCTGCTGCCTTTAGCGGACGGTTTGATATGAAAACCCTCCTCCAACTCCAATTCGGAATCCTGGACATCGATATCCTCGATGAGGGCTAGAGGCGGTAGCTGTTCCTTGAGGGCCCTGAGGAACCTTTCATAATCCTTATCCACCTCGATGACCACATCGGTGCCGTCGTTACGGACCCATCCGTTGAGTCCCATGGCCTCAGCTATCCTGTGGACGGTGGGCCGGAAGCCCACTCCCTGGACTATGCCTCTGACCACGAGCCTCATCCCTCTGTCCAGTGTGTGGTCGATATTTATTGATTTGTGACCTAAACCCACAGTCGTCAGACCGGCCTGGGTGCCAGTTGTTCCTGACTCTGGACCATCAAACCTTCCTTTTCGCGGTTAAGGACTATGGATATCTCATCGCTGATGATCGCAGCTGCCTTCCGGGAGCAGGGACTATCGTCCATGATGAAGTTGCCCAGAACGGGGAGGATGAGTCCCTCCCTCTGGTTGCGAAGAAGGAAGTAAGCGGCCTCGATGAATTGGGTGGTCAGGAAAGGTGCGTCACCGCATATCTCCGGTTTGACGGTCTGAATCCTGCAACGGTTATCCGGACTGAGGAAGAAGCAGGGGGAGGTAATTCGCAGGAACCATCTACCCTCCTCTCTGACCAGATATTCCTGGCAGAACTCCTCATCACTGAGTCCAAGGGATGAGGCGATGCGCGATGGTTCGTGGTCCTGTAATGTGATCCTTCTCTGATGGCAACAGACGCCGCAGCCTTCACAAGGAACCTGATGGTTTATTCGTGCCGACACCTCGAATGCGAGGTCAAGATCCTTCAGGACCTCAGGTGGCAGAATCTCATCGGTATCGATCAGGTATTTTTCGCGGTATCTCTGTGTCATCAGCCGTCCTGACTCCCCGCTAATGTGGGGCGACAAGCAGAAAAAAACCTTTTGGTATTTAAAGAATCATACGGACTGGACATTGTTCATCGGCAGGGCGATGGACGATACAGACCATTTTATCTATTGCTTTGTTTTATCCGTGTCCTGAGGTTCGAAGATGGACGAGGTCAGGGAAGGACTGCTTTACACCGAGTCACACGAGTGGATCGAGGATCTGGGCGATGGACGTGTCCGCATGGGTATAAGTGACCATGCCCAGCATGAGCTGGGGGACATCGTCTATGTGGAGTTGCCCGATGTCGGCAGGACGCTCTCCAAAGGGGATGAGATCGGCGCTCTGGAGAGCGTCAAGACCGTGGAGCCGGTGATCACACCGGTGAGCGGCAAGGTCATCAAGGTTAACGATTCCCTGGAGGACGGTTCCGAAATCATGAACAGGTCGCCCTATGATGAGGGTTGGCTGGTGGAGGTGGAGCTGTCCGACCCTGCGGAGCTGCAAGGTCTTATGGACAGCTCGGTATATGCTGAGGCTCTGAAGTCCCAGTGAACTCATACCTCGGGGGCGCCATCGGCAGAGGAGGCGCATCCACACTTCCTGCCCTCGATCCTCGGTAGGGCGTTCTCCAACATCTGGGATACCTTGTGGAGATTCGCCTTCATCGTTTCCATGACCATCTCGAAATTAACCGGGTGGTCCTTCCAGACATCATAGTCTGTCACCATGGCGAGACTGCAGTAACACATTCCCATCTCCCGTGCGAGCTGACACTCTGGGACCAGGGTCATGCCTATCACATCAGCATAATCCTGGAACATCCTGCTCTCCGCCTTGGTAGAGAACCGTGGGCCCTCTATGCAGACATATGTTCCGTGACCATGGACATCGAATCCCAGTCTGTCACCTTGGCGTCTGAACTCCTGCCCGATGGCAGGACAGAAAGGGTCGGCTATGCTGAGATGGAAGGTTTCCGGTCCATGATGATATGTGTACTCACGTGTCTTGGTGAAGTCGATGAACTGATCGACGATGACTATCTCCCCGGGTTTGTGATGCTCGTTCAAGGAACCCACGGCGCAGGGTGAGATGATGGACTCCACCCCCGCCTCCTTCATGGCCCATATGTTGGCGTGGTAAGGCACTTTATGGGGCGGGTACTGATGGTCCTCCCCGTGTCGGGGAAGGAAGGCCACATCCACTTCGTTCAATTTTCCCAAAAGGATATTCCCCGACGGCTTCCCGTATGGGGTGTCGATGTCCAACCTCTTCTCCAGCACGAACTGTCCTGGATCATAGACTCCGGAACCGCCTATGATGCCTATCCTGGATGTCATGAGGTATGAATGAGCGTCGGCGTATAAAAGGCAATCAGAGGCGCCCAATTATGTCCAGCGGTGCCTTATGGACAGCCTGAAGAGCCAGCTCCCTGTCGAGTCCCGCGCCCATGGCCACAGTGATGGCCTTCTGCTCATCCATGAGGTCTCGCGGGGAATGGGCATCGGAATTGATCACCAGACTGGCACCGGCATCGATGGCCATCCGGGCCACATGCCCGTTGGTCAGGCTGTGCCCCTTCCTTCCGGTGATCTCCAGGGCCACGCCGTTCATCGCAGCCAGCTCCGCCTCCTCCTTGGTTATGAAACCAGGATGGGCCAGGATGTCGACCTCCGGGTTCTCGACCGCCGCCCGGTTCGTCCCTTTGGCGACTGGTTCGGTTACCGTCTCACCATGTACCACGATGATCTGGGCACCGAGATCTCGGGCCTTCTTCACCAACACACCTATCATGCGTGGCGGTACGTGGGTTATCTCCACGCCTGGTATGGTCCTGATATAGTCCTCACTGAGTTCGATGGCCCTCATCGCCTGTCCGACCGCATGGTCGATGTTAGTCATGTCCACATGGTCGGTTATGGCGATGGCATCATGGCCTGCCTTCTTGGCTCGGGCAGAAAGCTCAGCAGGGAGCAGTTCACCGTCGCTGATCAGGCTGTGGGTGTGGAGGTCTATCCTCATCCTCTTCTCTCCTTGAGTTTACGGAATGCCTTGTCCAGGGGCACATCATTGGCCACCATGACCACTATGAGGTGATAAATAAGGTCGGCAAGCTCCCAGGCCATCTCCTCATCGTCACCGTCCTTGATGGCCAGGGCCAGTTCCCCAGCCTCCTCGATTATCTTCTTGCACATCAGGTTCTCATCGGCCATTAGTCGGTTGGTGTAGCTGCCTTCTTTGGGATTTTCCTTGCGGCCCCTTACGGTTCTCAGGAGTTCAGGGAGTATCGCCATGGTGCCATCGACATCACCGGAGAGTTTCTCGTGGAAGCAGGTGGGCTCACCGGTGTGGCAGGCTTGGCCCAACTGCTCCACCCTAACCAACAGGGTGTCACGGTCGCAATCGGTCTCCATCGAAACGATATTCTGGAAGTGGCCCGAGGTGTCCCCCTTCCGCCACATCTCCTGACGGCTCCTGGACCAGAAATGGG
>SKGM01000059.1 GCA_007117455.1 Candidatus Methanomethylophilaceae archaeon | reverse complement strand
TTTGAAAGAGGCCTTGTTGGATGAAATGGGGGCCCCGACAGACTTCAGATTTCTGGATGTCAACCCAGCCTTCGAGAAGATGGTCGGCCGTAAGTCCAGGGAGATGATTGGTAAGTCGATTAAAGAGACATTCCCCGATACTGAACCACATTGGATTGAAGCCTTCGGAACCGTGGCACTGATAGGCGAATCGATTAACTTCATCGAATACTCGAAGGTGTTGGATTCGTATCTTCAGGTCACAGCCTTCTCCCCGGGTCCGTTGCGTGTGGCCTGCATATTCGATGACGTAACGCCTGATGTGAGACTGAAGAAGGCCCTCGCCGAAAGTGAGAGTCGGCTCAGACTTTCACTTGACGCGATGAACGCAGGAATTTGGGACTGGAACATGGTCGAGGACCGCATCATCTTCTCCCCGCAGTGGAAGATCATGCTGGGATATGAGGATGAGGATATCGAGGACAACTCAGAGGGTTGGCGCAGATTGTGGCATCCTGATGATGCTGAACACATAGAACGGACAATGGAAAAATATCTAGCATCCGAATCTCCGGAATATGAATTGATTTACAGATTGTGTCGTAAGGATGGTGATTATTCTTGGGTGCTTGCAAGGGGGAAGGTCATCAGGAATGACAAAGGTGAGCCTGTGAGGTGGGTCGGCATAAACATCGACATCACCCCTCAGATTGTCCAATCCGAATGCTTGAAGGTCGCCAATAGGAAACTTCATCTCTTGAGCTCTATAACCAGACATGACATACTTAACAACATATTCGTACTCAAGGGATATCTGGAGTTGGCGGAGGAGATGGAAAAAACGCCTCCGATCGCTGAGATACACCACCGTATGATGACTGCCATTGATTCCATCGAGAGGCAGATACTTTTCACCAGGGAGTACGAGATGCTAGGTTCGCAGGATCCGATGTGGATGGATCTCAAAGGGATATTGGATAGGCTTGATGAGCCTTTGCCGACGATGCAGAAGGAATGCCAGGGTTTGAAAATATACGCTGACCCTATGCTCTATAAGGTGTTCATGAACCTACAGGACAACAGTCGCCGATACGCCACCCCCGACACCGAGATCCGTATAAGTTGTGTAGAGAATGAGGAGGTGCTTGAGATTTTCTTCGAGGACGACGGCCCAGGTATTGAACATGAGGAGAAGGGTTTGATATTCGAAAGAGGCCATGGCAGGAACACCGGCCTGGGACTATTCCTGGCCAAGGAGATACTTTCACTGACCGGGATAAATATAGAGGAGGTCGGAATACCGGGAATGGGTGCGACCTTCAAGCTTACGGTGCCGTCAGGTAGATTTCGAGGAAACTCCTAGACATTCCTATCAGATGAGCCCTTTCACCGAGTTCCTCAGCTTCACAGGCCACTGCTTGAACCATTCCTCACGGTCATCGATATCGGAAATTGCGAGGCCTATGCCTAAACCGGTCAGGAAGGGGCTCCGGGTCTTGAGGGCGGTTGCCACCGCATAAACGCCTAGCTCACCATGGTGCATGACCCTCTTGTCTTGCCATCTAACCTTTTCCTCTTGACTACAGTTGCGATAGATGACGTTGGCACATTCCCCGGCACAGGCACCGATCGCAATCCCACTAAGCCCACGCACCAAGGGATTCGCCCAAAGAGCTATCACCGCCATATCACTCCTCCTCCAACGATTCCAGGATCTTCTTGATGCCCACTCCTGAAAGGACGCCTCCGGCGGCAACACCTATGGCCTGGCCTAGGGAGATGTTCTTGCCGGTGAGCATCTCCATCTTGCCTTTGGCCTTAACCAATTGTCGGTAGACCTCCTCATCAAGAGCGATCATCTTCCTGGGCATGTTTGATAGATAATGCTACAACTATGTATACATTGTGTACAAGGTTTGCAAAGTCACCATGCTATCCCGATTGAACAAAATAACTAGCGGAAAATCGAAATTACTAAATGCCATCACATACCAATCATGATTGGAAATTGCAACTTTGATTAAGGGGATGGTCGTTTATGGAGGGCGAGGATTACAAACCAAGGAGGATACTTTTCCGTCGGCGGGGGGAGGACGGTGAAGAGATCGATGACCGGTTCGATGTGGAGTTCCCCATCAAGGCAATCATCCCCTTGGGCATACTCTACTCAATTTTCCTATACGGTCAATATTACTACAAGGGCGACATCCCCAGCATCCTCGTTCTCCTGGTCATTACCCTTGTACCGATAATCCTCTGGTCCAGTCTCGGGCCTGCCTTGTCCGAGAGGATCATTCTCAAATGGGTCAACAAGGTAGATCGTAAGAAGCTCCCATCAGCTGATGAGGTGTTCTACGGGTTCCCCATGGCTGTGAAGGACACCTACTACATCGAGGCCAATCCCATGGACCTTAGGATGGATAACTTCGTCCAGGTCGTCCTGAGGATAAAGGAGGCGGTCTTCCTCTCCATCGGTCTATGCATCCTGACGGCCATGATACTAGGGACGTTCTTCTTCGACAACCTGGAGAAGTACTGGGATGTGGTAATGAACGAGCCATACTACGGACCTAACGAACTGGTCCTGGATACCGCGATCTGGCTGGGCCCATTTGCCATGATAGTGCTCTTCCTGGTCATACCCTTGTTCTGGATAACAGAGGATGTCCAGATTTACAGGATAGACCGTCTGCAAGACTCCCGCCGCATCGGTGAATATCTACGCACCGGTCTTCTTTCGAAGGTTCTGGGTTTCATCGGTATAATCTTCGCTTACGATATTTCGCGTGGTTATGCGCTCGAGGTCCATGGTGCCGATGCTGCTGCATTGACGCTCTATGCAACCACTTTCGAGACATTCATATTGATATTCATCGCCTGTGCCGGCGCTCCTTTCTTGGTGTCTGCCATATATCTCTTGAGGTACCATAAGGTCTGGGTCAACAACATCCGGATCAAGGCCACCAAGTACATCCCTGTCGGGACGATGGAGATAGCCATCGTGGAAAAGGAGGATCTGCAACTTTTGGCCCATGATGAGAGGATTGAGCCGGTGAAGAGTCTGCTGGTACGTTTCATTAGGTCCAGGTTCGGGAAGTACATAGCCTTCGTTCTACTGGTGTTCGGTCTGGCAGCAACATTCTTCATGGGATTCATCTTCACGGGAATATGGAGTGACCCCATAGGATATTGGGAGGACTATCTGCCAGGATGGTTGTTGGAACTCATGCCTTGGACGTGATTATCAACGCGGATTGGCTCTAGTCCCCTCGGTCTATGAGGGAGGTTATGTCCATCACTAGGCCGATGGACTTCAACCGACCTGAACGATCCTCATAGTTGATTGCAGAGACTTTCACCCATATGGTCTCGCCAGTACCCTTAATCAATCTATGGCTGAAGTCCTTTCTGTAGTCCCTGCCGCTTTCGACCAGGGCGGCATTGGCTTCCTTTACCATCTCCACATCCTCAGGCGGGACCATATCCAGAATATCTTCTACGGTACCTCCGAAGTCCTCCTTTGAGACCCCGATTACTCTGAACAGCTCATCGGACCAGGTCACAACACCGGTCTCGATGTCCTGCTCAAATGTCCCGATGTTAGCGAAATCCTGTAGCTGGGTGAGCCTTTCATCCTTCTCCTGCAACTCCCGATTCAAGATTGAGATGTCGGTTATATCCCTGACACTGGCCAGGAAACCGTTTTCCATACGGTTCATCCGTAGCTCATAATCCCTCTCCCCCGCCGGGGTCTCCATACTGTAGGTGAAAGGTTTGACATCCTCACCTCTTTCAAGAGACTCGATGGCGTAGTATGACTGGTCAGCCACAATTTCTGGGAGGACTTCGTGAAGAGACCTGCCGATGAACTTCTCCGCAGGCAACAGTAAGTGGCTCTGGTCCGATGCATTGTAATCCATGAAGGTACCTTGACGGTCAAGGATGAATGCCATGTCAGGGAAAGCCCTGAGTATTGATCTGGATCGCTTCTCACTCTCAATGAGCCTCGATTCGGCCGCCATCCTCTCGATGATCGTGGATATGAGATCGGAGAAGACCTTGAGTAGATCGTCGTCCTGCTGGTTGAAAATCTTGTTCTTGGTGACTGAATCGAAACCTACAAAACCCCTCAGACCATCGCTGCCAAATATCCCATGGTTGATGGTACTCTTGACATCGAACTTTTCCATCATTGACGCAATGGCAGGATCCGATATGATGCTCTTCTCATCGAGGAATACACTACCTTGATCCTCCAATAACTGCAGGGCGCTACCGAGTTCACTCACCGGCCTGTGCTGCATGTTTTCTTTGACTGATGGGAGACCATCCGCCACCCATTCGTGGGTGTTGGTGTATGTGCCTTCTTCATAATCTATCTGGAAGATGTTGGCCCGTTCTGCACCGACGAACTCGGCCATCCTACCCAAAGCGGACTCTATAGCTATCTCGGCATCCTCCCATGTTTTACCGATTATGGAATGGGTTATATCCAAGAGGAGTTCGCGGAAGCTGTTCGAATACTCTAACTGCGCCTCTTTTGCGAACCTTTCCGTCTCATCCCTCACGACTGTTATGTAGCCCCCCCTATCCAAGGATTGGATGCATATCTCCTGAGGGAACTCGGTTCCATTCCTCCTCCTACCTATGGTGATGCCTCGGAAAGACCCGGATTTCTCGAAAACATGATTGAAAACGTTGGTGAAAGTATCAACATCCCGTTGAGGGATCAATTCAATCCAGGATAATCCCATAATATCATCCAATGAACCGTATCCATACAGTCCGACATATGCCTGATTGGCATAGACCAATTTCCCCGAGTCATCGTAGATGGCCATACCATCGATCGCAGCCTCCATCGCATCCTGTTTTACAAATGCGTCCTTGGATCTCCGTCTCTCGATGGCGAATTGGATGTAATGGATAAGTTCAGCGAACTGGGATTTCGGATCTCCGCCCTTCTGGATATAGAAATCCGCACCATTGTTCAAGGCCTCGATGACGACCTCCTCGCGACCCTTTCCTGTGAAGATGATGAATGGGGTGTCGGAGCCCTTCGCCTTCAATGCCTTAAGGAATCCGATCCCATCCATCCCAGGCATCTGGTAGTCTGATATTATCGCGTCGAAGTCCTCCTCCTCTAAAAGCTCTAATGCATCCTTGGGGCTTTCCGAGATGGTCAATTCCAACAACCCGCTCTTCTCCAGGAATATCTTTCCCAGTTCAAGCAATGCAGGTTCATCATCGACGTAGAGAACTTTCCATTTCACTTTCGATTCTGAACCCGAAGAGTCCATACACATATGCATGGCTGGAAGTTGGGATATATTTTTCTGTTCATTTCCGCCTCGGCGAAAGGATACACTAGAACATTAATCGGTGAAAAGTGAGCCATTCAAAGATTGTCCAGGACGGTCTTAATAAAAAAAATTATGTTCAAGATGTCCTTATCCTGGTCTCTGGACCCGTGGCATTTTTGAAAAATGAATCAGTGACCTGAAGAGGTCAGATTATCGGTTTATTATATCAAACATTCACTAGTTTCAAAGCCTTGCGGAGTGACATCACTGCCAGAAGGGCGCAGTGCTCCTTCTCTGGCGGAAAACCCCCCAACTCCCTGAGTACATCCTCCTGTTGTATGGACATCGCTTCCTCGACGGTCTTTCCTTTGGCCAATATGGTGACCATGCTACCCGAGGCTATCGAGGTGCCACATCCGTCCGTTATGAATCTGACATCTTCGATGATGTCACCATTCAAACGGACGTATATCCCGATGGTGTCGCCACAGGGCCCATGGAACTCCGCGAAGGCGTCGGCTTCCTCCATCGGACCCAGGTTCCGAGGGTTCATGAAATGATCCACGGTCTCCTCTGAATAATGTCTCCTGGCGTCATTGAGTATATCCTGTTGGAGATCATCGAACTCCATGCCCATGGGATATAGGAACGTGGATGGTGCTTAAAACCCTTGCCTGTCCTTCGACTCATCGCAATTTACTCCGTGACGGAGTACCCTGTACATGGTAACGACACCGGCCCGAGAATACTTGATCATGTATGGGATTCCAACGAATACCAGCAGAAGTATGAAGAGTCCTATCAAAAGTTCCAAGGGGAACGATCCGGTGTAAAGCGGGACCGCAGTCAGATAGTTGAAGCAGAAGTGGAGCATTATGGATGCATAGAGGCCGTACCTTACGAAGAGGTATCCCATGCCCAGTCCGGACAGGAAGGTTGGAAGCAATTTCCACTCATCCCAGGCAGGAAGGTGGCTGAGGGCGAAGACAGCCGATGATAGAAATATCAGTATGATCTCCGCCCTGCCGACACCAGTACCTCCCAGAAGGGCCTTCAGAGGGCTTCCCTCCCTTCTTCCTGCCAGTATCAACAAAGCTATAGGAAGGCCAATGAAAAGCAGCCTGTCGTTGATCTCCTCCCAGACAACTGCGTGCAGAAGGCTGAACAGAAGGCGTTGGTCATTCGGGTCCATCGTGAATGGGGTGCCTGGTTGGATCCCGTATTGCCCTAGCAGGAGGTAATAGACGATGTCGAAAAGTAGCAATGCGCAGAACAGGGTGACGACCGCATAGAGCGGAGAGGGCCTCTCTGAAATCTTACCCCCCAATTCTTGCATGAAGGTCCTACTTCTGAAAAGAAGGGTTGTGAAACTCAACACCAGGATACCGAGGACGGCCCAATAGGAAGCCGCTGCCACCAGGCCCTCCAATCTCATAACCTCGATAAGAAAGGGAGGTAATGGCCATGAGGCCACCAATGTGTAACCACCGTTGAGCAATATCTCAGTCAGGTCTGGGGAGATGGCTAGCGCGACGTAGACATTCGCAGCAAGAAGGGCGGCCATAAGCAAAGAGGTCCAAGCACCGATGATGACCAACAATGACCGTGTATCCTCGTGTTGAGGTTGCAGGGCGCATCCGCAGGACGGGCAGAAGCGACTCTGTTCCGGTAAGGAACCGCCACATCTCGGACAGTATCTGTAGTCCTCCCAGCGCATCGGACCGTCCATAAGCCGACATATGGTTCAGCGTATAGTAAACTTACCGAGATACTTTTGATAGGAGGCTCAGTTAACTGAAAAGTATTTGTATGGGGGAAGTGCAGGATATAGATAGGGGAGTAGGATGAAGTATCTTGAGGAAGACTGGTGCGGTCTGGATTGGTCAGAATGGTATCCGCTACATGAAGGCAGATCCTTAGCGAAGGGTTTGGGCAAAGGACCAGGGATATATCGGATACGCGACCCTGATAAAAACACATTGGCATACATCGGACAATCGGGAAGATGTCTACGCAAGAACCTCGAGGTCCTTCGTGATGAGTCCTCGGCTAAAAGGGTCGCTCCCGACTCCAAACACTTTGCATCCCCCTGCGTCTTCGTGTACAATAAGGTGAAGGATGTGGATGTGGAGGTTTCCACCCTGAGTTTCAAGGGTAACGACCCCGAACGACTGGCCACCGAGTGCTTTCTGATATGGAACTATCGTCATGAGGCCGGTTCATCCCCCCGGTGCAACCTGGGGAAGTTCCATGAAGGTTTTGAGATGACCGTCGACGATGATGGGGTCAAGGTCAGGAAATTGGATGTATCCGAAGAATCGGATTATGCAAGTATCGCACCTCTTGATCACGATGAACCATTCGCCAGCGAAGAATGGATGGGGCTGAGATGGACCGAATGGCTCCCACTGGACAAGAAGACAGTGAAAGCAATGGATGACGAGATATGTTTCCTTAGATTGGCAGATGACGGGATCAACGAATTGAAGAGGGTCGACCACACCGAGAGTTTGAAGGAAACCCTGGCCGGCCACCTCAAGGAGAAATGGTCCAAGAAAGCCCTTTTCTCCATAAGCTTCCGAGGTCTGGACCTCCCACCTATCCATATAGCGGAGATAAGGAACGACCTCATAGCCGGTTATTATCTCGAGACCTCGGAGGCGCCAACGGCACAGTTCATCAGATGAACGGCCCTCACCAATCCATATGAACCCTTGTATCTCAGCTTAGGGCCAAAGATAATTCTCAATGCTCAAGGATAGTTTCTTCACCGAGCAGGTTAATGAAGTCATGTGAAGGTTGTCATTTTGGATGGGGTCGTCTACGGAGGGCCTCATGACGGACTTTCCAGATCTCTAGCCGAAGAATTGGGAAGGCAGGGCTGGAAGGTGGAATTGCACATAATCCGCGATATGGACATTACTCCCTGCAAAGGATGTTTCCTATGCTGGACTAGAACACCGGGCATATGTGTGTTGAGAGATGATGGTAGGAAACCACCTCAATCAATGCCGCACTCGGACATACTGGTGCTCATGGGGCCCTGCTTCTTCGGTACCCATTCCCCGTTGTTGAAAAAGGCTCTGGACCGTTGCATACCCTTTCTGCTCCCCTTCTTCCGCAAGATCCATGGCGAGGTGCATCATAAGTTGAGATACAGGAACCCTCCATGTCTACTGGCAGTGATCACTGAGAGGCCTGATGAGCAGGAATCGGCCACATACCATAGATTGATTGAAAGAAACGCGATCAACCTGGGCTCCCCGATGAACGGCGTAATACAATTGGAAGAAGATGAAGGCGGGGATCTTGCTGTCCGGATGGTCATAGAGGCTATGGAGGGGATGCGTTGAAGCAGACCATCACATTGTTGAATGGAAGTCCCCGACGAAGAAGCACCTCAGGATCGATCATCGATCACCTGGTTGAATCCCTGAGCAACGATTTCGATATCCGTTGCCACAGAGCAGGAGATGATACTGGAGAATTGATCGATAGTATTGATGGATCGCATCTTTTGATAGTCGTCTCTCCCCTGTATTGGGATTCCATACCATCTGACCTCCTCAACACATTCAAATCCATTTCCGAAACAGACCTTGAAGGGAAGGGCATGATCGCAATCATCAACTGTGGATTCCCTGAAGCCTATCAAGCTGATACCGCCATTGAGATATGCAGGAATATGGCCATCAAATCAGGGATGGAATGGAAGGGAGGTTTGACCATCGGTGGAGGAGGCTCCATAGACGGTAGGCCTTTGAGCACCTACGGTCCAGAGCGAAACGCAGTCAGGGCCTTGGACCTCATGTGTGAATCCATAATCAAGGGGGAAGGATTGACGTCTGAGGCTGAAGGGCTGGCAGCCTTACCATTCTTCCCCACCACATTGTACATTATAGCCGCCAACCATCACTGGCGACGTTTGGCCAGAAAGAATGGTATTAAGCGGGGCCTGAGAGCCAGACCCTATGATGGGGAAGAAAGTCGGGATTGATATATGTTGAATGAGAGGTAGTTGCCCAACCCGAGTTCGCATGTGTATACATCGGGAATTGAAATGGAACGTCCTCCTTCGTAAGTGCGGTTTTTAATTTATGAGACCAACGATATGCTTCCAGGCCGCCTTCTGGTTCAATCTCCTCCTCCATCCTTGGCCTCATCCCGGATGATGAAATATACGAGTACCATACCCGCAAGAATCAACAGTAGTCCGATGACCCTGCCCTCGGCCCCTGCAGCATCGGTCTGGAGTATGAAACCGGTTATCATCATCGAGGCGCTGAGGGCGATAGCGAGGGATTGAGGGGTCCATTCCGGACCGCTACGTTCCTTGCGCCGCCTTCTAGCCTTGGCGGCCTCCTCCCCCTTGAGAAGACAACTCTCCTTCATGTATGTACATCGATTCTCCGAGTATGATATATTTTTCCGATGTCCCCGTCCATTGGTCGGTACCAAAGTGGAAATGGATTATCAAAACATCAGACCCATCATCTCCTCCACGGCGCTTATGTACGGTCCGCCGCCGCCCAGGAGGCGGGATACATCAGGCTCTGCCTCTCTGACGGTGGGGTCGAAAGGTAGTGCGAACACATTGTCGAAGGAGTCGAAGTCTAGGATCT
>SKGM01000010.1 GCA_007117455.1 Candidatus Methanomethylophilaceae archaeon | reverse complement strand
GACCAAGGAGGAGGTTCAGCGGCCCCAATGACCGCGAGTTGCCTGAGTTCATGGAATCCCTGCAGAGCAAAGGTTTCCACACCGTCAAGCACTGGGTGTTCGATCATTTTTCAGAGGTATTCATCGTCAGGAAGGGAGGGCATCAGGATGTACAGTGACCAGGACCGGTTGCCCGCAGCTGAAGCAAAGGCGGAGATGGGGAACATAGACCGCTACAACCAGTATGTGGGAGGGAAGATGAGATTCCTCCTCATCTGCGGCATTTCCCTTTTGGCAATAGGCGTCTATTCCATCACCGTAGGTGCCGTCCATGTGCCGTTGGTGGATGTGTTCAACGTCATCATAATGGGGCAGGAGGGCATCAATAGGACCGTTATCTGGAACATAAGGTTGCCCCGCGTGATTACTGCAATCGTTGCAGGAGCCGCACTGGCATTGGCAGGGTGTGTTATGCAGTGTGTTCTAAGGAACCCTCTGGCCTCGCCCTACACCCTCGGTCTCTCACAGGCGGCGGCATTCGGCGCCTGTTTCGCAATTGTGTTCTTCGGTGCCGGCAGCATGCAATCCGGCACCTCGGCCTCGATCACCATAGCCGCCCCCCACATAATGACGGTGTGCGCACTCGGTGGGGCCTTGCTCGGTACGACGATAATCGCCGTCCTTGCCAAAATGACCCGCATATCCCCTGAAGCCATGGTCCTGGCCGGGATAGCCATAGGTTCGATATTCAGTGCCGGCATAACGGCCATGCAGTTCTTCGCCGACTCTGTACAGTTGTCCTCAATGGTGTTTTGGGCCTTCGGTGACTTGGGTAAGAGCACCTGGACCAACCTGAAGTTCATAATAATCGTTGCCGTCCCCATCTTAGCTTATTTCATATACAACCGATGGAACTACAATGCCATCGAGGCCGGGGAAGAGACCGCCAGGAGTCTGGGGATAAATGTTGACAGGCTCACATTGACAGGGATGGTCCTGTCCTCCATACTGGCCGCCGTCGTCGTGGCCTTCATGGGCATAATAGGGTTCATCGGACTCATATCGCCTCACATGGTCAGGAGGTTCATAGGTGCCGACTACCGTTTCCTGATACCGGGATCGGCATTGGTCGGTGCAATCACACTGCTGGTAGCTGACACCCTTGCCAGGACCATTGTTGCGCCACTCGTCCTTCCCGTCGGGGTGCTGACATCCTTCCTGGGTGGTCCGTTGTTCATCTATCTTCTCATAAGGGGGTACCGGAAATGATGCTCAATGTAGATGGCATAGAATTCAACTATCGCAGCCTGAAGGTCCTGGACAACATATGTTTTGAGATCGGAGAGTCTGACATCATGACCATAATCGGCCCTAACGGGGTTGGAAAGACGACCCTGCTCAAATGTCTCAACGGCATACTAAGAGCGAAGAGCGGGTCGATTCTGGTGGAGGGAGAACCACTCACAGGCCTCAGCGGAACGGAGATAGCGAAGAGAATGGGCTATGTGGCCCAGAAAGGCGATGCCAGCCGGATCACCGTATTCGATTCGGTTCTGTTGGGAAGGAAACCCTACATCAAATGGGACGTGACAGAAAAGGACATCGGGATAGCCAACGCGATAATTGAGAAACTCGGGATGTCCCATCTTTCGCTGCGATACATGAATGAGATAAGCGGAGGAGAGTATCAGAAGGTCCAGATCGCCCGCGCGTTGGTACAGGAACCTAAGGTTCTTCTGCTTGACGAACCAACGAGTGCCTTGGACCTCTGCAACCAGCATCGGATCATGTGCGCCCTGACCAGTATCGTCAAGAAGAATCGGCTGTGCACAGTGATGACCATGCACGACCTGAACCTCTCCATACGCTTCTCGGACAAGTTCATCCTGATGAAAGGAGGGACCATATACGCTGCCGGCGGCCATGAGGTGATAACCCCGGAGAACATTGAAGAGGTCTACGGTATAGAGGTCACGGTTGAGGATGTCAAAGGCACTCCCATGGTAGTGCCAGTGATGGACCGTTGTTGCGCTAGAGGCTCAGGTCATCATCATGACCTGGTGTGATGTGATGAGGATGCGATGTTGGTCTTGGGGTCATAGCAACTCCTACGTATCGTCCCGAGGAGAAGGTGTTGATGGCCACTGATTTTCAATGCCTTCTTCAGAACCGGAATTCGACATTCAGGGTTCCGAATTGTCACTTCTAGAAACTCTCTTTTAAAAACTAGGAGTTCTGGGATGGAGATGGAGCCGCCTTCCTGCTGTCGTTGTCGCTAAACTCCAAACAGGCCGAAAGGCCGTCCTTTACATAGAATCCGTGAGCATTAAAGTTGCAGTCCTAAGCATGTGTTTGTTTGGCGGGAATATTATAGGATATCCCGCAGGAGAAACAGATCACCCGCCTGCGTACCGAAGGCGAACGAGAACGTAACGATGACTATTGGGAATCGGATTCTTATGGAGGCGATGTTCAAGGACACCGGCTTGATCGATTTTCTGGATGGATTGAAGAGGTTTCAGTGCAACTTCGTTGCCACTGAGACATCGCCCTCGTCGCGAACTCCGTGGAGATGACCGGTCTGTTGATGGTACGTTTCCTGTACCCGAATTAAATGAAAGATGG
>SKGM01000065.1 GCA_007117455.1 Candidatus Methanomethylophilaceae archaeon | reverse complement strand
TGTTCAAGCTCCTCCAAGAGTTCGGTCATAAGTCCACGCTCAATCCTGTACAGCCCATATATAAGAGAAGGGCCGCCAACGCTTGGACATAAAGCATGTTATTTATAACATTTTCGTAAAGAACGTGCAGCCACATGGAAAATCAGGGAGTCAATTATGCCAATCCCCCTGCAGTAACATTCTGCATGCTGGATATGCCACAGCAACACTATTTATATTGATTGCATAATCAGAATGGCGAGAACATGAGCCAACTCTGTCCCCTCGATTTCCGATACGGTCGCGCGGATATGAAAACCATATTCACCGAGCAGAGCCGCCTCCAATACCAGATGGATGTAGAGGCTGCGCTGGCCCGTGCGCATGCCGCCATAGGCAACATACCTGCAGATGCCGCTGCCGAGATAAGTTCCAAGGCGAACCTGGAGTCCGTGAGCATCGATCGTGTCAAGGAGATCGAGAAAGAGACGCGTCATGACGTAATGGCCTTGGTCAAGGCCATGTCCGAGCAGTGCGGCGATGCCGGCAGGTTCGTTCACCTGGGGGCCACCTCCAACGATATCGTGGACACCGCCACCGCGATGCAGATCAAAGCCGCCATGGACATCATTCAGAGTGACATCGAGGCCATGATCCTGACCATGTCCAGATTGGCCAGGAGGGAACGGGACACCCTGGAGGTGGGAAGGACACACGCCCAGTTCGCCATCCCCATAACATTCGGCTTCAAGATAGCGGGATACATCGCTGAGCTCCTCCGCCACCGTGAGAGGATAATCGAAGCGAGGCCGAGAGCCTGTGCGGGAAAGATGGCAGGGGCGGTGGGCACAGGGGCGGCCCTGGGAAAGGATTTCATGGAGATACAGGCCAAGGTCATGGATGACCTCGGCATCACATACGAGAAAGCGGCGACACAGGTTGTCGGCCGTGACCGTTACACTGAGCTGATATGCCTACTTGCCAACATAGCGACGTCTTTGGAGAGGTATGCCACCGAGGTCCGGAACCTGCAGAGGTCGGAGATCGCCGAGGCCCATGAGGCCTTCGATGTCAGCAAGCAGGTGGGAAGCTCCACGATGGCGCAGAAGAAGAACCCCATCACATCGGAGAACGTGTGCGGATTGGCACGTGTGGTGAGGGGATTCGTGACCCCCATGTTCGAGAGTCAGGTCCTATGGCATGAGAGGGACTTGAGCAACTCCAGTGCGGAGAGGTTCATAATACCCCATGTATTCACCCTGTTGGACGATATGCTGTACAAGATGGATGACGTCTTCCGTAACATATACGTCGACCGTGAGAGGATGCTGTCCAACATCGAGATGGCCAAAGGACTCATAATGGCGGAGCCGGTCATGATGGCCCTGACGTCCAAAGGTGTCGGAAGGCAGGAGGCCCATGAGATAATCAGGGAGACATCCATGGAGGCCGCCAATTCCGGGGAGCATCTGCGTGACGTACTCATGCGCACCGCATCCGTCACATCACTGATGTCTACCGAGGAGATAGAGAGTGTGATGGATCCCGCGAACTATGTGGGCGGTGCCCCGGAGATAGTCGACCGTTTGATAGCCGAGGTGGAGGACACCCTCGGCGTGAGGATAGAGGTCTGAGCATGGACGAAACCAAGGCGACCGGTACGGGCTGGGGGTTCTGGATCGGAGCGGTGACCGGACTCACGCTCTCCGTGGCATTCTATATGATCAGCGGCAGCCTGTTCAGCTTCATCATGCTGCCCATAGGCATAGCCATGGGGATGGCCCAAGGATACATGATGCCCGGTAAGGAAAAAAGGTAGGGCTGAAAGCCCAGGTTTTTAAGTTTCAGACGATCCTCTTCCCGGCATCGGGGCCGGACTTCACGTTGTAGACCTCAGTGACCTTCATGACCAGGAGGTTCTTGGCGGGTAAGGTATCCCGAAGGGAGTGTGCCCATTCCCTTGCTTTCTGGTAATCCTCTCCCGAACTGACGATCTCCACATCGCCCTTGACCTGCCATGCTCCCTTGGTGTCCGCATTCCATACCAGGAAGGACGCTCTCGGTCTCTCCTTGAGATTGGACAAGGTCTTGTCCATGAAGTTGTCGACCATCCAGATCGTCTGGTCATCAATGATCTTCAACAATCCGACCACATTGATGTTAGGTTCACCTCCGGAACTGGAGGTGGCAACCGGGAAGGCCTTGATCTTGCCCATGTCATCTTTCACATCTTGAGTTAACATACTTACCCCTATGGTGGTCTGCATTTACATGATGAAAGTCTTTTCGTTGATTCATCGCACCGAAGACGAAACTGCTGGTCAGTGAAAAGTGTTAAATCCTACCGGCTGTTACTGCGGCCCTAAGGGCCAATAGATCAGCTCGGAAGATCGCTGCCTTCGCAAGGCAGAGGCCGCGGGTTCAAATCCCGCTTGGTCCACCATCCTGTTCTCAAGGAACCGAACCATCCCGGTTCGGTGTCCGATTCCGTTCTTCAAGGATGAAGGATCGATCTGGTGCGAGGTCGATCCCATAGGTCCATCTCAATTTCCTAAGAGGGCATCCCTATTTTGAATTGGATGCAGTATCAGATCATTTTCCTGGAGGTGATATCCAGATCGTTTCAGATAAAGCTTAAATAGAGAGATTTAATTTTATTATAAATAATATA
>SKGM01000030.1 GCA_007117455.1 Candidatus Methanomethylophilaceae archaeon | reverse complement strand
CCTTGGTAAGGGCCTTGGTGGTGTTGCCGGCGGAGTCCAGCTTGTCGGTCCTCTCACGGACCTCGGCATCCAGGTTGCTCATCTCCACGATACCGCCAGCGTTGTCGGTGATGGGGCCGAAGGTGTCCTCAGCGAGAATGAACGCCGAGGAGCAGAGCATGGCTATTGTGGCTATGGCAGTGCCGTAAAGACCGAAGACGAAGAGGTCGACGATGGTTGTCAGACCCAGGACCTCCTGGCCCATTATCCAGCCCACGCCGAAGCTGCCACCGAGGGCGAGCGAGATGGCGATGACCGGGAGCACAGTGGTCTCCATACCGATGGATATGCCGGATATGACGTTGGTCGCGGGGCCGGTCTCGGAGGCCTCTGCGATGTCACGAACCGGGCGGTAGCTACCGGCGGTGTAGTACTGGGTGATGTAGACGATGGCTATCCCGAGGACGACACCGATGACGCCCAGACCCATGAAGTAGATCCAGATGCCACTGTACCCATCACTCATCAGTAAGTGCGTCAACAATCCCAGGAACACCAAGGAAAGTATCGCTGTGACGAAATATCCACGGTTGAGTGGTGCATAGAGGTCGGTGTCCTCGTCCTTCAACTTGACCGACCATATGCCTATCAGCGAGGCTATCAGGCCGAAGGCCAGGAAGACCAGAGGGAACATGACCCAAATGATGTCGTCGGCGAAGGCAGTCCCGTCGAGGACCTTCAGAGCGGCGAAACCTATGATCATGGCACCGATTATCTCAGCTGCGGTGGACTCGAAGAGGTCAGCACCACGGCCGGCGCAGTCACCGACGTTGTCACCGACCAGGTCGGCGATGACGGCGGGGTTGCGGGGGTCGTCCTCAGGTATGCCGGCCTCAACCTTGCCCACCAGGTCAGCGCCGACATCGGCGGCCTTGGTGTATATCCCACCGCCCAACTGGGCGAAGAGAGCGGCCATTGAGGCGCCGAAGGCGTAACCGACGACGTGTTCGAGAGCGAGCGCGATAGTTGACCCATCAGTGGACGCTATGGCCTCGAATATCATGAAGAGCACGAATACTCCCAGAAGGCTCAAGGCTGCCACTGCAATACCAGAGATGGCACCGCCGCGGAAGGAGACATGGAAAGACTCCTTCAAAGAGCTGCGGGCAGCGTTCGCGGTGCGGATGTTGGAGTTCACGGCAACGTACATGCCAATGAAACCGGAGAGCGCGGAGAATCCGGCTCCCAGGAGGAACGCGAGTGCGACCTCCCAGCCCAAACGGTTCACACCGAAAATCTCGCCGGCCACTATGATCAGGGCGGCGATCAGAACGCTGATTATGCCAATCGTCTTGTACTGTCGGGTGAGGTAGGCCATGGCCCCATCTTTGATTGCCTCATAGATGGAGCGCATCTCATCGGTTCCAGTTCCACGGGAGAAGATGTCCTTGTAGAACAGATAACCGAAAGCGAGGGCTACCAGCCCCGAAATGGGGACCATATATAGCATGTTTTCAGCTAAGCTAACCATGGTTGATATCCCCTAGAAATTCTCTTTGAGATACGGATAATGGTATAAAATGGTTTTTTAGTCCTTCTCAGGTCCAGACTTCAAAGTACGAAAGGCCCCTTATTGACCTGTAGGGAATTACAGGCGTCTTCCAACGAGTCTCCGGGTTCGATACCTGCACAGAAAGGACGGTGGATCCTTATCGAACCATCCGCCGACCGTCTGCCCTGACCAAGGGTAATTATGGGGTTGAAAACCTCAACAGGTCCTAGGACCTCCGACAATGTGTCCGAACCTGCATCACAGGTGAGGGTCAGGACCAGGTCTGCTTTTCTCAATGTCTCGAGGTCGACCTTGGCCTTTATGCGGTCGGCAAGACAGGATGCCCCGACGGAGGATGAGGCCACAACCTCCACCCCGTCAGCCTTCAGACGTTCCGCCAGAGAGGATACCGGCCCCTCCCCAGATATACCGCATATCCTTGCACAGGTGCCACAAGACCATATGGCGACCTTTCTGTCACGGAGGGTCTTGAGCAACTCCCTGTAATCAATCGACCTGACGACAACCATCATCTGAACCAGCAGGACTGGAAACCGCATGTCAATAAATATCTGTTACGCATTCCCGATTAGGATGTTCACCGTGGATGACCTGGTCCCCACACTGCTGGTCTATCTGCTGATAGCAGCTGTGATGGCCCTTTTCCTCTATCTGAGAAAGAAGAAGGTGGACATCGACACCAGGAAGGTGCTGCATATTCTCACCGGGAACTTCGTTTTCATCTGGTGGATGTATGACGGTCAGTTGCCGATGCTTGTTTTCTTCGGCATACCATTCATGCTTCTGTTGTATCTCTCCTCACCCAAATCCCGAAGTATGAGGATGAGGTCCAATATTTTGGGGCAGGTCTCTGCGGAGGGGCATCACCTAGGTCTGTTCTTCTATGCCATGACCATCACGGTGATGATCCTACTGTTCTTCGAGAACTTCGTGGCCGCATCCATAGGCATCATAGCCATGACCTATGGTGACGGTTTCGGAAGCCTCATTGGCAAACGTTATGGTAAGAGGGTGATCTACAAAGGTAAGACCCTGGAGGGCTCTATGGCGGCCTTCACCGCCACCTTCCTCATGACCATGGCTGTCCTGGTGTTCTATGATTTCCTGATCACCGGCGGGCATTACACGATATCCTCGATGTCGAGCCTGCCGTTCCTGCTGGTGGCCCTGATAGCGGGTCTGTTCATGGCGGTTGTCGAACTCTTCAGTCCTG
>SKGM01000051.1 GCA_007117455.1 Candidatus Methanomethylophilaceae archaeon | reverse complement strand
GACATCGCTGACGTCGCTGCTCAGCCCCTCGCCACTCAGGATCAGCGCTGCACGATGCTCGGTGCCCAGGCCCACTATGGCCTCCACGCCGTCCAATTCTATACCCTGCAAAGATTCGATCAAAGCCTGGGTGTCAGGCTCCCTGACCCTCCCCGCTCGGCGGTCGGTCACCACCATGTCCTCATCGACGCTCGCGAAATTGCAACGGAATGCGACATCCCCTCTTCGTCCTATGAGTCCGATACCAGCTGCTTCGAAAGGACCTCGTCCCGCGTATACCTCGTAAGGATCGTAACCAAGCAGTGCAAGATGGGCGGTGTCACTGCCCGGTCTCACTCCTGGCGCGATGATATCGACGATGCCGGAGGAGCCGTTTTCTGTGAACCAGTCCATATTGGGGGTCCGCGCCTTCTGAAGGGGCGTCCGGTATGAGAACTCCGGGACCGCTCGGTCCCCCAGCCCGTCCATGACCACCATCAGTATCCTACCTTTTGCTGCCAGCTGGATCACTCCTTTATCCTTTTCAGCAACCATGCCATGTTCTCGCCCAACCTGCTCATGGTCGCCAGACCCTCCTGGTCCTCGAGATGATCACCCGGGGCCTTGCCAACTCCCATGGTCCAGTATCCTGAACCCACAACGAACATATCACTTATGGTGAACAGGTGGTGGATGCTGTCCAGAGTATGGATGGAGCCTGCTCTACGGTGGGTCACCACTCCCGCACCGATCTTGCGGGACAACATGTTCCCGTTGGAGCGGGATACATAACCCGCACGGTCGATCAGGGCCTTGGCCTCGGCGGTCACATCCGCGAAGTACACTGGGGAGCCGATTATTATGGCATCGGCCTCAACCATCTTCTCGATGCAGTGGTTCAGGATGTCATCGTCGTAAACGCATCTCCCATCCTTCTTTTCGCGACAGACTCCGCAGGCTTGACATCCCCTGATGGTTTCGCCACCCACTTGCACGGTCTCCGTTGCGACACCTTCGCTTTCAAGCACCGACATCACAACATCGATGAATCCTGCAGTGTTCCCCTCGGCGCGGGGACTGCAATTGAATGCCACAGCCTTCATAACAAGAACCTCCAACTCTAATCGTGGACCGTTTATATTATACCTATCCGATGACATAATGCCATTGACATGGCGATCATAGTCCTGCTTCTGGCATTGATGATATGGACTTCGTATCTGGCCTACAAGTCTTTCAGGAAACCCGGTAAACACCTGGGCTTCCCAGTATCATTGCTGTTCACTGGCGTCGCCATATTCGGTCTGGCTTTCATATTGGAACTGTTATCCTCCAGCCTGGAGGCCATGCTGTTATGGAACAACCTTGCTTACGTCGGTTTGGCCCTGTTGATGCTGGGACTGGGGCTCCTACTTCTCAATTACCTCGGTTGGGTGGACCAATGGGACAAGCGCTCTCTGGTAATCTTCTCGGTCATGCCAGTTCTGACACTCGTCATGGTCGCCACCAATGAATGGACCTCCCTCTATTATTCAGAGGTCGGAGTCGGCGATTTCATGGGCCACAGCTTCCTCGACACGGAGCGGGCATTGGGATATCTGATAACGGTAGGATACGTAATTCTTCTCTGTGCGGTGATACTGATACTCATAATCAGGTCCCTGTTCGGCGCCATACAGACGAATCTAACCCACATGGCCGTCCTAGGTGGGTCAATATTGATCGCAATGGTCCTGACTGCGCTGCCAAACCCATTCGCCCAATTTCCCAGTGCATTCCTGCTCTTCGTATCCTTGTCCCTACTCTCCTACCCGGTCTATGTGGTCACTTTCAAGGAGGGCATATTCGCCTGGTCCTTGAGTTACAAGGCGGTATTGGACCTGTCAACGGACATCAAGATGATAATCGACCGGGACCGTATCCTTTACTACAACCAACAAGCGGCCAACTTCCTCGGCGACCCCCCTGAGATACCAGACATCATCAATGATTACATCGCGGACCAAGGGACGCGGACTCCGAATCATGAGATAATGCTCAGGATAGGGGATGAGCAACTCTACTATGATTTCGAGGCCATACCTCTCACATCCAGGATCGGGATATATCAGGCCACGATGGTATCCATGAAGGATGTCACTGACGAGGTTAGGACACGGGACGCATTGAGTCTGGCGAACGAGAAGCTGAAACTCCTCTCAAGCATCTCCCGTCACGACATGATCAACCAGTTGACCGTGGTGAGCGGAATGGCCTATCTCCTCGAGGACATCCTGGATGATGAAAGGTCGAGTAGGGTGTTGACCTCTATGAACAAGGCGGCGGACGCGATACACCGTCAGCTCATGTTCATGAAGGATTTCGACCAGGTCGGTAGCTCCAATCCAGAATGGCTCCGTCTGGAGGATGCGGTTTCCGAAGCGGTCGGGCAGCATGAGCTTGACGAAATCCAGTTCGATTATCAGGCCGGGTCCTACCAAATACTCGCTGACCCGCTGTTCCCCAAGGTGTTCGAGAACCTGATCCATAACACACTAGTCCATGGTAAGGATGTGAGCAATATCGTGGTGGGGACAGAGGAGACAGAACAAGGACTCCGTATCCACTATCGTGATGACGGTGAAGGCATCCCGACCGATTTCCGTTATGGGCTTTTTGAAAAGGGGGTCGGTACCGACAGCGGTCTCGGCCTTTACCTGGTCAAGAACATATTGGAGGTAGCCGGCATGACCATCGAGGAGGAGTCACTGGGCCGGAAAGGCGTCGATTTCGTCATCACCGTTCCCCCTGGAGCTTACAGGGCAGATAGTTCATGAGACTATATCATCCAGCAAAAGGATACTTTTTTATTATTTAGAACAGCTAATCAATCCAGATGCACATACCTCTACTCCTGATGGCGATTTCCGGTTACGCCTTTCTGCTCTCTATTCTGGCGTACTCAAATCGCCATGTGCATCTCGGTAGGCCCGTTACTCTGATGATGGCAGGGATAGCCATCGCCGCGGCCGGTTTGGCGTCCATGATGTTCGTTGACGACCGTACTCTGATGTACGCGAGCGCCATGGTCTCCAACCTGGGCTACGCGATCCTGGTCCTGTCCTTGGGCGGATTGGTCTACTCCTACCGCATGGGGGGTTGTCCAACGGACAACAGGGTCATGTTGGCTTTGGCCGCTGTGCCGATTTTCATGGTGGTATCATCTTTGACCGACCCATGGACCGGTTTCTACTATTCTTCAGTGGAGGTGTCCCAATTCCAAGGCTGGAGCTATCTGGAGTTGTTACCTTCATGGGGATTCCTGGTCGTTCTGGGATATGCTCTGGTATTACTCTCTGCTCTGTTGATACTCATAACAAAATCCGTACTGGGGGCCACAGATGTCAACATCCGCCACATGGCGGTCATAACCGTGGCTGTAGTGGTCGCCTTCAGTGTATCGATCATCACCGAACCGGTGACCGATACACCTCCAGGGATAATTGAGATAATCTCCCTCGCAGCTGTAGCCTATCCCGTTTACGCGGTGACCTTCCGTTCGGGTATAAGCTCTTGGAGCCTCAGCTACCGGGAGGTCTTGGACATATCAACAGACATGAAGGTGATCATCGATAAGGAATGTCGCCCCGTCTTCCACAACAGGCCAGGGGCGGAAATCGTCCCCAATGGTATCATTCGGCCTGAGCTGATGGATCTGGTAAAGGAAGCGGCCCAATCCGATCGGATCCTGACAAAGGAGTTCGAATTGTCCGGAAACACCCACGAAGGATCCTTCCTTTTCAAGAGCGTTCCGATATTCTCCCGCAGGGGCAGTAGGATGGGCACGCTGATCAACGCCAGGGATGTAACCGAATTGACCCTGCAGAGGAAGGCTCTGAGTGAAGTCAACGAGAAGGTGAAATTGATATCGGGCCTATCCCGCCATGACATCATAAAACAGCTGACTGTCATCAGCGGACTCCTGTTCATCCTCCGTGAGAAGGCCGAGGGAGACGCCAGAGCATCATCCATGGTTGATTCCATTGAGAGGGCTACAGAGGTCATACACCGCCAGCTTCTTTTCATGAACGATTATGAGATGATCGGCATTTCAGAGCCGATATGGATGAGTCTCCATGCCACCATAGCATCGGCGGCTAGGAACAATGACCTCGATGATGTTGAGATCAAAGCCGAGTTCGATGACATCGAGGTTCTCGCAGACCCTCTTCTGGAGAAGGTGTTCACCAATCTGATACACAACAGTCTGGTCCATGGAAAGGACCTGGAATGGATTTCTTTCACGACAGAATACGATGATGGTGCCCTATTGGTCCATTATCGCGACAATGGGGGAGGTATCGCACCTGAATACCGGGATGGCCTGTTCGATAAAGGCGTGGGTAAGAACACCGGCCTGGGCCTTTTCCTGTCTCGCAACATCCTGGAGATCACAGGGATGAGGATCGATGAGGTGGGAGTCTATGGGCAAGGTGTCGATTTCGTGATCCGTGTTCCGGCAGGCAACCATCGACCCGTGAGCTGACAGGAACCTGACGATAACTTTTATCTTCTGAAACCATAAAGAATCTGTGTTGTTGACCATCGTCCTTCTATCGATATCAGGAGGTCTGCTCTTCCTCGCCCTATCTACCAGAGGAAGAACGGTCAACGAGGCAGAGGGCCAACTCTCGGTTTTCATGGTCGGTGTTGCGATACTCACGTTCGGTTTCGCCTTGCAGCTGGCAGCCGTGACCTTACCTGGTATGTTGTTGTGGAACCTCGTCATGTACCTGGGGTTCGCGGTCATAATGCTGGCGATGGGCCTTCTATTGAGGGCACAGATGCAGCCCGGTGCTGGTGAAGAGGGCATTTCCATCATGTCACTGTCACTGGTGCCGGCCATCGTCCTGATCATCCTGGCAAGCGACCCCTGGACCGGACTCTTCTACTCCAGTATCGAAGTAAGTGAGTACCTGGGACAGACCTATCTGCTCACCGTCCGCACATGGGGTTATTTCCTGATGTGGGCCTATATTACGGTCCTCGCCATGATAATGATCCATACCATCATCCAAGGTCTTAGGGGCGTCACCGATGCCAACGTCTACTACAACCTAGTGATATTGACAGGCCTGCTGGCAGCTCTTGTGCTCAGCTCCTTGCCCACCGGGCTCCTGGAAATCCCCACCGCCCTCATCGTCTCCTTGAGCCTATCAGCCATCGCCCTGCCACTTTCAATCGTGGCCTCAAGATATGGTACCTTCACCTGGAGACTGAGTTTCCAGGATGTCCTCGACCTATCCAACGACATGAAGATCATACTGGACCTGGATGCTAGAATCGTGTACCGGAACGAGTTGGCCGCTTCGGCCATAAGGGTTGATGAGTCCGGGAGTATTATGAATGGCTTTAAGGAGGCCTTCTCAGCAGGAGAGCCCGTAAGTAGGGTCGAGGAATTCGAGGTCAACACGGATGCCGGGCCGCGGGTCTACCAGCTGACTTCGGTGCCTTTGCAGAGCCATTCCGGAAGACTTTACGGTCATCTGTTGACCTTCAAGGACGTCACCAGGGTTGTGGGTCAGAGAAGGTCTTTGATCAGACTGAACGAGAGGATAAGGGCGATATCCGGAGCATCCAGGCACGACATGATAAACCAGATAACCGCCCTCAACGGTCTGGTTTTCATGCTGGAGGGTCCCGCCGCCGAAGCTGGTGCCATAAAGCCTCTGCAATCGATCCAGAATTCCATAGACACCATCCATCGGCAGTTGGTTTTCATGGAGGATTATGAGATGGTGGGGTCATTGGAGCCTCATTGGATGCCCTTGCGGGAGACGGTTGAGGAAGCGATCGAGGACCTTGACACCTCATCCTTGAGCATCGAACTGGACATCCCCGACGTCAGTATACTTGCGGATCCTCTGTTGGTGAAGGTGTTCATAAACCTGATCCACAACAGCCTGGTTCATGGCGATGAACTTACTTGGATGTCCTTCTCCACCGCCATGGATGGGCCATGCCTCCTTATCCATTACCGTGATGATGGAGGAGGTATCAGGCCGGAATATAGGGAGGGTCTGTTCAGTCAGGGCGTGGGAAGGAACAGCGGCCTAGGGCTCTTCCTCTCCCAGAGGATATTGGGGATCACAGGCATCACCATCCATGAGGAGGGCACTGCAGGCTCCGGCGTGGATTTCGTGATCAAGGTGCCGGATGGAAGGTGGCAGTACTCCTCGGATCGCTGAGAACAGGACACCGGTCGAACCCAGGGCAATAGTTTTATATCATTTCCCTCTTAGAAAAACGATAACACACCATCACGAGGCTTTATCATACCGTATGACGGTATATCGACCGCCCTCAGGTAGGGCGGCGCTTGTGACCTGGAGAAAGTGATTATATGGTTACCAAAAAGGACCTGGATGAGGCTCAGAGCCTGTCCTTAGACGTCGAAATAGAACTGTCCAAATGGAATGATTGGAAATGGCATGTCCGTAACTCGGTACGCGACCTCGACACCTTCGAGAAGCTTCTAGGGGTCGATTTGAGCAATTATCGGGAGCAGTTCAAGGACACTGTGGACACCTTCCCGATGTCCATCACCCCCTATTATCTCAGCCTGATGGACAGAGGCGACCTCTTCAATGACCCAATATTCCGTCAGTCATTCCCCTCCCCGAAGGAACTGGAGCTCAGCACTGAGGATTTGGAGGACCCACTGTCCGAGGACATGGACAGTTCGGTTCCCGGGATAACCCACCGTTATCCTGACCGTGTACTCTTCACGGTGGCCAATGTTTGTTCGATGTACTGCCGCCACTGCACGAGGAAGAGGAAGGTAGGCGATAGGGACCACCTGCCATCCAAGGAGCAATTGAAACAAGGTCTTGATTATATTCGGGAGCATAAGGAGATCAGGGACGTCCTACTCTCAGGTGGGGACCCTTTCATGCTCAATGACTCCCAACT
Source organism: Candidatus Methanomethylophilaceae archaeon (assembly GCA_007117455.1). Classification (GTDB taxonomy): domain Archaea; phylum Thermoplasmatota; class Thermoplasmata; order Methanomassiliicoccales; family Methanomethylophilaceae; genus PWHV01. The sequence goes on along the minus strand of SKGM01000051.1, from coordinate 3,820 downwards.
GGATATGATCTTGGGTGAGTTGGATGATATGGATCACGTTGAGATCGTCAGGGTGGGCACCAGGATGCCTGTGGTGCTACCCTATCGAGTCACTGATGACCTGGCGGACATGCTGTCACAACATCATCCGATATGGATAAACACCCATTTCAACCACCCTCGTGAGATAACCCCCTCCTCAAGGAAGGCGTTGGCAAGGCTAGCCGATGCAGGTATACCCCTTGGGAATCAGACGGTCCTTCTCGCCGGTGTTAACGACTGTCCACGTATCATGCGTACATTGGTCCAGAAGCTGGTGAGCAATCGTGTGAGGCCCTACTACCTCTATCAATGCGACCTCTCCCAAGGACTCAGTCACTTCCGTACCCCCATATCGAAAGGGATAGAGATAATCGAGAATCTGATCGGTCACACCTCAGGTCTCGCTGTACCAACCTTCGTGATCGATGCCCCAGGGGGCGGGGGGAAGATTCCTGTCATGCCGAACTATGTACTCTCCTGGTCTCCTAGCAAGGTGATCCTGCGTAATTATGAAGGCGTCATAACCACCTATAGACAACCAACTGATTACAAATCCGATTTCTGCACCGGGGACTGCGTCGACTGTGACCTGCAGCTTAAGCTCGATGATGCGGAAGAGTATAATGTGGTGGGCATTGCGAACCTCCTCGGGGAGCATGACCCGTCCATCAGCCTGGTACCGGAAGGGAACCCGCGCATGGAGCGTAGGAAGGATGCCTGACACCACGATGCGGATGGGTAGGTCCTGGGTCCATCACGGCCCACTCAACGACCGTGTCTACCTAATGAAATTGGATGACCACGACATGCCTGGGCTGCCTAGGATGCTATTGCTCCTGGCGCGGCGGGAGGGTCGTGGAAAGGTCGTCGCCAAGGTGCCCGAGGATCATCTGCAGGATTTTGTGGACCAAGGGTACGAGGTGGAGGCCACTGTGGAGGGCATGATGAACGGTGTGGACGGTCATTTCGTCTCCTACTTCTTCGACCAAGGCCGCCGTGGCGGTCTGACCTCCAAGGAGGAGCAGCTGCTTCTGAAGGCCCAGTCATCCAAGAAGAAGCCCAAGGCCTCCCATGATGTTGTGGAGCTATGTGCCAAGGACGCGCGTGAGATGGCCCGGCTGATGGAGGAGGTCTTCCCCTCCTATCCCTTCCCAATGAGCAATCCGGACTACATCCTGCACTGCATGAGCAACGATGTCTGCTACTACGGGATAAAGAAGAAGGGTAAGCTCGTGGCGATGGGGGCGGCGGAGATGGACAAGGCCAACGGCTGTGTCGAGATGACCGACCTGGCAACCAAACAGAGCCACCGCGGGATGGGTATGTCAAGTTCATTACTCATTCATATGGAGCAGGAGATGATAGCCAGAGGCTACAAGGTCGGATTCACCATCGCACGGTCGGCATCCTTGGGCATCAACATGGTGTTCTCACGGGACGGCTATCGGTTCTGCGGCACCCTTTCCCGGAACACCAACATATCAGGCGACATGGAGAACATGAATGTCTGGGCCAAAAGATTCTAGGTCCATCTCCTGAACTGGACCGCCGATAGGACCAGGATGCATACCGCCGCCGAGGTCAATGTCGGGATTATCCCGTTGTACTGGAAGAGATAACCCGCCAGCGGAGGTACGACAGCCACTCCCAAAGAGTAAAAAACGAAGAACAGCGCCATCATCCTGCCCCTGGCCCCCGCTTCCCCGGAGTGGACCAGCATCAGCATGCTGGGGAACACGGTTCCGAAACCTATGCCGAACAGAGCCATGACGATTATCAGGGTGGTCAATGACTCCGTGCCTGGTAGTGCCAACAGGGCCACGGTCATCAATGACAGGCCGAGCACACAAGCCCTCTTGGCGGATATTCGCAGGGACAGACGGCCGGCCCACATCATTTGCAGAAAGACCGCCATGAGGGCGAAGGTGGCGAAACCCATCCCCACCGAGGAACTCTCCAGTCCGATGCCCGATCCATGGATGGGCATATGGGAGACCAAGGTCCCGGTGGCGCCCATCGTGGCGAATGCGGTGATGAAGGCGATCTTCAACCCCGGCGTTATCCTTATCGGGTATAGAGGCCTCGGCTCCATGGTCCTTTCACAGGGTATGAGGCGCATGGCGGCGATCACAGCCACGAATGAGACCATCATGAGGGTCGCAAGCACGACGTAGGTGGCCTCGAAGCCCTGTGATGTGGCGAAGACACCAGCGAACATCGGACCGATGAATGCGGCACAACCTATGACGATGCCGTAACCAGCCATCCTCCTTCCTAACTCCTCACCGCTGCAGAGGCTCGAAATGGCCATCAGGGTCGCGGGTATCAGGAGTCCGCCGGCAAGACCATGGAATGCCCTTATCGCCAACAAGGTGACAGCATCATCCGCCAGGGCGTATCCGAACAATGAGATTGAGGCGAAGAAGAGACCGATCGCCAAAGGGGCGCGCCATCCCGACCGGTCCATTACCATTCCTGAGATCCCGTTCCCGATGATGTTGGTGAAGGAGTACAGCCCTACGGTCAATCCGATCAGGAAGGGCGCCGCCCCCAGGGAGGCGGAGTAGGAAGCGAGGATGGGCATCTGCGCATGAGTGTCCAGGAATGACACGAATACCACGAAGTACAGGGCCGCCATGCCCTCCCCCAATCTCCGAACGCCTCCTGAACCGGTTTTCATGGAATCCTTTTGGTGAAAGTTGCTCGATATACATATGAATTGGGTAGCTCGGAAAACAGCAATATGTCATATGTGGCTAGATATCAGATAGGAGACAGGATCCATATGGATGAACTGACCAGACATGTGTTATACGAGAAGGGCACGGAAAGGCCTTTCAGCGGCAGGTACAATGATTGCAAGGATGACGGCATCTACCAGTGTGCTGGCTGTGGTAAGGAGCTGTTCGATTCCCAGGACAAATTCGATTCTGGGACCGGATGGCCAAGCTTCCAACGTTCGAAGGACGGTGCGGTGGATGAGGAGGAGGATAGGAGCCATGGTATGGTAAGGACTGAGGTTCTCTGCGGGGAATGCGGCGGTCATCTTGGTCATGTATTCAACGATGGACCCGGAGACACCGGCCTTCGGTACTGTATCAACTCCGCCGCATTGGACCTCAAGAGAAGATGACCATCACAGGGCCTCGATGTTTATCCAATTGATGGTCCCATCGATAAAGCCACGGGTCGGCACACTGGTCCCCCAGGTTCCCAGATACCAGTCCCCGGAGCCGATGTTCGGGAGATTTTCAGAGTTGTAATTCCTAATCCCCGCCATGACCATGGTCTCTCCATCAGTGGAATTGACCCAAACGCTGACCTCTCGTTTTTCGAAGTCGAATATACCCCAGACTTCGTAGACGATGTTCTCCTTGACGATGGCCTCCACACCTCCGCCGGTGCCGTCCGATCGGACCCAACTGTTGTTTGCTCCGAATTCGAACCACTGATTGCCATTTCTTTCTCCGGATAATTGTAGACGATAGCCGCGGTCACCGTTGATGTTGATGATACTCGCCCAGGAACTCTGCTGGGCGGGAGGTTTGTCAAGCATCAGTTCAACACTTATTTTGAGGTACCGGGTCACCTCTAGAACACTTGATTGAGGGACCCTTATGTACTGCTCCTCCTCCATATCGAAAACCAGAGGATATTCAGCCTGCTGCCCATCGTTGTACTCGATACCTGTCAGATCCAAGGTGGGTCGCACCACCTCCTTGGGATCGACAAAGGTGATGGTGGCTATCAACGCACCGCTGCTTCGAACAAGGTCGGCCCTGATCCTATCGCCCTTTTC
>SKGM01000022.1 GCA_007117455.1 Candidatus Methanomethylophilaceae archaeon | reverse complement strand
TCAGGACGCAGTACGTTGGTGATCTTGCTGTCCGCTATCCGGCGGTTGGGGAGCACGAAGTATTGCGGGTCCCAGGTGTTGTAAAGGGTGGTGCTGCGGAGCCCCACCCTCCTGACCTCGCAGATGACGCCGTCATCCATCATGATGAGGTCCCCGACCCGGAACGGCCTCTCCACCAGCAGGAAGAACCCGGCGAAGAAGTTGGAGAAGGTGTCCTGTGCCCCTATCGCCAAGGCTATGCCGATTATACCGGCACCGGCCAGGAACACCATGAGGTCGAAGCCGAACACGTCCAGGATGGCCCCGAACAAGGCCACCGCAAGCACCAACTTCCCCAACCATATGAAAAGGGGGCCCAAGGAGGGGTCGAGCACTCCGTGTTCGTCCCGGAAACGCTCCATGAACATATCAACCAGGATCTTGTACAGACTCCATACGATCCAGGCTATCAGGATTATATAGATGACACGACTGACGGTGTCCAGAAGCAATGCCAGGTAATAATCGGGGCCCAGTATGAAAAGGCTGCTGAACAGTCCGAAGGCCACCACCAGGTAGAAGATGGGCCTATTCAGGAGACTCTTTATCTGCGGACAGTACCTCTCATCGCGGTTCAATATCCGTCGGCTGAACCCTGGGACTATCCACCACATGAACAAGGCACCCATGGATATCCATATCGCCATGGATACCAGGAACGCCCCCAAAGGGCCATCGGCAGGTTCCGGTAGGAAGTTGGGGAAAACGCCCAATATCCGATTGTAATTCTGTGACAGGGTGAATGTGGGCACCACATCCAATGAGGCATCCAGTACGGTTGTGGTGATGTTGCTGTCATCGACCCCCACATCAGTCTCCAGATGCAGCTCGATACCCACCTTTGAGCTGGGGGCGAGGTCCTTTATGGCTATGGAGACCTCCAACCTGGCACTCTGATTGGGCTGCAGGAACAGTATCGAACTGGTCTCATGTTTGCCGTCCTTCACGACCCTGATGGTGTGGGATTTGACCGAATCATCCGGGTCATCGAGTTCAAGGCTCGCTGAGATGAAGACATCTTCAGAATGACGGTTGTAGATGAACCAGCTGAAGGTGGTCGTGTCCCCTCCGATGACCTCTTTCTCCATGGGGCCGTCATCCTTGATGGTCAAGGATGCGTCGCTTCCCATGGGCACAAGCGCTGTCGAGAACAACAACAGCGCCAGGACGATCAAGGTCATCGAGAGCCTCTTCATGCGGATGGTTAGGTTCTACATGATAATAAATTGACCGTCTGCGATATTGTTATTAGCGCTGGCCTCCATATCGGGGCATGCAGGAATGGGCGGACCTCCTCAAGGTCCTGTTGGCTGCCGCCATCATGATCAGGGCCAGTCGGCAGGATTGGCAGGAGCGGATGGCCGACGACATCCATTGGAAGGTCATCGGTCTGGTGGGTCTCGCTCTCATGGCCCTTTATGTGGCTCAGGAATCATTGCCTTGGGAGTATTACCTGATCATAATCGCCACAACGGTTCTGTTCCTGGATGTTTTCTGGGACAATGAGGGTATGGGGAGGGCGCTATCCGTGTCGCCCTATGCATTCTCCCTCATACTGCTGGGGTATGCGATAGGCAGCATCGGACTTGATTCACTCCGGTATGAGATGGTCACACCGTTCATTCTGTACTGGGTGTTCGTCCTGCTCTACATATTGGATGTGATAAAAGGTGGAGCGGACGCCAAGTGCCTGATATCATTGGCGATGCTGTTCCCTCTGTATCCTTCCATATGGATGCTGCCTCTGATAGATGCGCCGTCGGTGGCCGCCCAGATAGTTCTCCCATTCCCGGTAATGGTTCTGTTCCTGGCTTCTCTGATGTCACTGTTGGTGCTTCCCTACTTCGTCGTCAGGAACATCATGAACCGTGACCTTTCCATGCCCCAGATGCTCCTGGGCACCAGAATCCCCATCGAGCGGGCGGAGAGCGGCCACTACTGGCCTATGGAGGCGGTCTCACCGGATGGTTCGATCGTCAAGCGGGCGACGCCTCAGGGCGAGGGCTTCGAGGAACTGCGGACCGCAGGGGCGGAAGTGGTATGGGTCACTCCGAAGATCCCTCTGTTGATACCATTGACCGCGGCCATGCTGCTGCTCATAATCCTGGGGAATCCGCTCTTTCTGTTGATATGAAGAGGCAACCATTTTCCAACGGGCAGCCCTGACATGAAGGCTTGGGTCTGCAATGTCTCTTAGCATGCTCCACCAGGAGGGAGTAGAACCTGGCAAGGGTCGATGCGTCCCTCCCCAATGATCGGTGCACCTCCTCCTGTAGGGCATGGTATCCCTTTACCCTGACCGCACCGGTCCGTCCCAACACCCTCTCCGGGTAGGCTGCGGCAACGAAATATGGTCTGCGGGCAGCGAACACCAGGATGGAGTCCGCAGTCTCTGGGCCCACCCCTTTGATGGCTAGAAGACGGCCCCGAGCATCATCCGATGAGAGCAGTTGCATGGGGTCCCCCGAATAATCTCCGCATATCCTCTCCGCGAGACCCTGTAGCCTCTCCGACTTCTGCCGGAAGAAACCACATGGGCGTACGATGTCCATAAGCTCACCGATGTCCGCCGCGGCCACCTCGCAGGGTCCGTCAAGGCCTTTTGCCTTCAGGCCCTCCAATGACCTCATCACGTTGGTCCAGGTGGTCTGTTGAGTGAGAATGGCGCCTACCATGACCTCCCATGCGGAAGCGGAAGGCCACCATCCTTCGACATCGTAATGGGCATCGAGGCCCTGCAGAACCTCCTCGATCCTCAAGTCACAACCTCATGTTCAAAGCGGTGGCGCAGGAGGCACAGGCACCACGGCGCATACCGCTGGTATCCGTGCGGTATCCTTTCCGGGAGACCGCCACATCACCACATCTCGGACAGACGGTGTCCCTCCCTTGTGAGACAGGGAGATTGCCCAGGTATACGAATCTCAGCCCTGAATCCTTCGCCAAGGAAAAGGCCCGCAAGAGGTCCTCAGCGTTGGTGTCCCTGACATCCTGCATCAGGTGGTCGCGATGAAAGGCGGAGAAATGAACCGGTACGTCGGGTGAGAGGGAGGACAGCCAACGGCAGAATGCCTGCAATTGGTCATGGTCGTCGTTCCTCCCTGGTATAAGGAGGTAGGTTATCTCCAGATGCACCCCTGACTCCAAAGCATCCTCGGCAGTATCCAGCACCGGGCCCAAGTCCGCCTTGGCGACCTCCCGGTAGAAGGACTCGCTGAACCCTTTGACATCCAGATTCATTGCCGTTATCCGCTCCAAAACTTCCGACCTCGGTGATGGGTTGATGTAGCCGTTGGTCACGTAAATCAGGTCTATCCCGTCCGCCAGTTCGGCGACGTCCATCACATACTCATGCCATATGGTCGGCTCGTTGTAGGTGAAGGCGAGGTTCCGCAAACCCTCCCGATGGCAGATGGCGACCAGTTCCTCAGCCTCGACCCTGCGCCCGGAGGGCCCCCCGCCCCGAGCCATGGAGAGGGAGTTGTTCTGGCAATGGAGGCATCCCATGTTGCAGCCCCATCCCCCGACCGAGAGCACCTCCTCCCCGGGGCGGAAGTGGTACAGGGGTTTCTTCTCCAGAGGGTCTATGTTAACTGTGGCCACCTTGCCGTAGTTGTCAGCCAATAAGATATGCTCGTCTCCGAGTCGGGAGCCGCATATGCCTCTTGATCCCGCGGATATGCGACATCCATGCGGACATAGGCCGCAGATGTGGCGGCCATGCTCGGTACGGTAATGACAGGCCTCCTTCGGAGCGTTCTTCAAACTATCACCGCCTTCCCATCGGTCGGCGGGGGATTAATAGATTACCTTCAGGTCAGGGAGCGGATGAGATCGACCACCGCCATCGCCACATCCGCCAATCTGCACGGGTCGATATGGTCGGCGGTGTCCTCCGGGGTGTGGGCTATGGTCATTATCTCCTCCAAGGGCTCGGAGGTTATCGCCAGGGCGGGGACATTGTTCTTCACCAGGAGCATGTGGTCCCCCTGCTCCCATCCCTTCCCGGTACCCAAATCCCTCTGGGCGAAGATATCCTCCAGAGGCCCTTGGTCCTCCACCCCGTAGAATGAGACCCTGCTCTGCCCGTGCCGGTAACCAACACCGTCGATGTTGATGCCCAGAACGATATCGTCCATCGCATCCCGCTGACTCTCCAGGAACAGCAGCTCCCCGGGGTTGGCATAATGGTCCTCGCCATTGATCGCCCAGAATTCCACCCCCACTCCCAGGTCGACGTCCTGGAGCATCTCAGCGACCATCATGAGGCTGACCACGCCGGAGGCGTTGTCCAGGGCTCCAGGGGCCTGATCCTTGCTGTCTATATGGGCCATCAGGACCACCTTGCGACCCTCCCCTTCAGAAGCCAGGACGTTACAGGATTTAGAGGGGGTGCTCTCGGTTTCTATCCTCAGGCGGGCCATCCCTCCGTTATCCAGCAGACGTTGTCCTTCGAGGTCGTTCATGAATGCATTCGGAATCAGGAAATCCCCATCCTCGATCATCGGGTATGGATAGGTGCCTCCGAGCATCGAGGCCTCGGGGCCGGTCGCAGCCATGACCGCCAAGGCCCCGGATGATTCCAACAGTGATACCACATGCTTATGCTCCGGGGGATTGTAGAAGGTGAAGTTCTTGGGCATCAACCTCATCTCGGCCAAGGCCCCGTGCAACAGGAGGATCGAGCCATCGGCGTCGACACCCTCCAACTCGGAGAGCGTTGAAACTCCCAGCACAGGACCCTCCACCTCAGCTGGCGGCGAGTAAGGGCCGCTGTACACCTGGAAGACCTCGTCCTCAGCCAAAAGACTGGAACCATGGTCCTTCCAGTCCATGCAATCGAAGGTCTGATGGGTGACGTGCATGCCACACTCCTCCATCCAGGCCGAGAACAGCCCAGTGGCCTCACGGTTCTCTCGGCTGCCTACCGGTCGTGGCCCGATGCTGTCACAGAATGTGAGCAGCAGGGTCTCCGCCATGTTGCAATAGTCCTTGCGCTCCAACCTATCTCCCATCGGTAATCAGGGGCGGGAGGGTAGATAACCTTTGCCGGCCGATCTCAACGACGGAAGTGCTCGTATCCAGAATCATTGAGCCTTGTTATCTCGGCCTCCTTGACCAGGAGGACCTCCTCGCCCGGTACCACCCTGCCGATGACATGGAATTCAAGGTTGGAGGACTTCAGGGTCTCCAGCATGCGCATGGGGAATGTGAAGACCAGCTCATACTCGCCGCCGTAATGTAGGACCATGTCCTCCAAGGAGGCGCCTGTGACCTCGGAGACCAGTCTTACGCCCTCCCACAGCGGGAGTGCCTCCCAGACGATCTCCATACCTACCCCGGACCTCCGGCTAATCTCATGAACCGTGGTTGATAGGCCATCGGAGATGTCCATGCAGGAGTTGACCGCCCCGGACTCCGCCAGAGCCCGCCCTTGTGAGACCTTCGGTATGGGCAGGGTCAGGCAGTCGACCGCCTCAGGCATGTCCAGGCCATCCTCGAGGGCATGCCATCCGGCAGCGGCGCCCCCCAATGGCCCGGTGACTGCCACCAGGTCCCCGGCCTTTGCACCGGACCTGGTGAGGATCTCCCCTTTGGAGACCAGGCCGAGGGCGGTGCCGCAGATGAGCCCCGGACCTTGTTTCGTGTCACCACCTAGGACATGGGTGCCGCAGAACTCGGCGCATTGGTCCATGCCAGAGCAGATGTCCAACAGCTCAGCCTCCTCCATCTCCTCAGATAGGGCGAGGGAGCTGATGAACCCTATGGGCTCCGCACCCATGGCGGCGATGTCGCTGAAGTTGACCGCCGCTGCCATCCACCCCACCCTCTCCCAGGGGGTGCCCTCCGGGCGATGTGATTTGAAGCTCACTATGTCCGAGCAGATCACAAGCCATCTATCACCTAGGTCGACCGCCGCGGCATCGTCACCCGGGCCGATGCCTGGAGCTGGGCGGAGGGTCCTCAGAACACGGTTTATGAGCTCCCTCTCACCCAAATCGTCCAACCTGACCATGGCCGGTCAAGGATTCTATGCGCTGATAAGCCTTTTCTCCAGGATGTGGGTTGGTTGTTTCCTAAACATTAAGAACAATCGAACAATCTCTTAGCAGAGCAGATGTTGCTGGAGATCGGATACGGTAGAGAGGGGCGACAGCCCCTGGAGTTGGACGCTTCCGCATTTGCGGGCATCGTCAGACCCAACGTGGTGGAGGTGGGCGACCCGAAGGCGGAGATAGCCAAGGCCTTGGACGACCCCATAGGCTCCGTTCCCATTGAGGAGTTCCTCGAGGGCGGGGAGGACATGGTCTTCATCGTGAATGACGGTACCCGCCCCACACCCACGGCGGCGATCCTCAGGAGCATAGGCGAGAGGTTCGACCTCACGAAGGCGAGGTTCCTGGTTGCCACCGGGACCCATCGCGCCCCAACGGAGGAGGAGTACCGTTTCATATTCGGCGACCTCTATGACCGTCTGCGCCACAGGATACATTCCCACGACTCGATCGAGGACGAGATGGTGCTCCTCGGGAGCTCTAAGAACGGCACCCCCATGGAGGTGAACCGAATGGCGGTGGATGCCGACCGGCTGGTGATAATCACCTCCGTGGAGCCCCATTACTTCGCTGGCTACACCGGAGGCAGGAAATCATTCCTGCCGGGGGTGGCCTCATACAGGACCATCGAGGCCAACCATCGTTTGGCCATGGACCGCTCCGCCCAGGCCATGGTGCTGGAGGGTAACCCGGTGCACGAGGACATGATGGATGCCTTGCTCGCGGTTGAGGGTAAGAGGATATTCTCGGTCCAATCGGTACTGGACCGGGAGCATCGTGTGTACCGGGTCGCCGCCGGGGACCTGCACGCCGCCTTCTCTCAGGCGGTTTCCTGGGCGAACGAGGTCTTCTCGGTGACGATCGAGGAGAAGGCGGACATCGTCATCAGTGTGGCCCCTTATCCCATGGACGTGGACCTTTACCAGTCCCAGAAGGCCCTGGACAACGGAAAATGGGCCCTCAGTGAGGGTGGCACCCTGATAATGGTCTCCAGTTGCCGTGAGGGGGTCGGCCACCCGACGTTCCTGGAGCAGCTCTCCTGCTCCTCCACTCCGGAGGAGGTCCTGAAAGGCCTCGAAGGTGAATACCGTCTCGGATACCACAAGGCCGCCAAGATGGCGGAGATATCCACCTGGGCGAGGATAAGCGCGGTGACCGACCTCGACCCTGACCTGATAAGGAGGGCGCAGATGACCCCCTACACAACTGTCCAGGAGGCATTGGACGAGGCCCGGGGCCGCTGCCCGGACGCCAAGGTCCTGATCCTTACCGACGGCAGCATGACAGTCCCCAAGGTGATGAGAGCATGAGTGATTTCAAGGTTGATAGGTTGAAGAGGATGGAGCAGGCCATGCTGACCTGCACGATGTGCGGATTCTGCAAGAGCGTCTGCCCCTCATACAAAGAGTCAGGTTGGGACACCAGTGCCGCCAGGGGGAGGGTGATACTCTCCTATGGGCTCACACAGGGGGACCTCGAGCCGGATGAGGAGGTCATGGAGGCCCTCTACACCTGCACGACCTGCATGGACTGCTACCGACGCTGCCCATCCAAAGTGGATGTGGTGGGCATAGTCGAGGATGCACGCAAGGACATGGTGGCAGCCGGTAACATGCTCTCTAAACATGAGGAGATCGTCTCCAAGGTGAAGGAACTCGGAAACCCCTATGGCGAGGAACGTTCAGTGCCTGAGTCCTTGGGAGAGGAGGTTAGATCTGCATCTCTGGCCTATTTCGCGGGATGCACAGCCACCTATCGAAGCGAGTCGATATCCAAGGCCGCACTTTCGATATTCAAGAAGCTGGGTGAGGACTTCACGGTACTGGATGAGGTCTGCTGCGGCAGTGTGATGGGCAGGGTCGGTTGTCCGGATGAAGACATCACACCTCTCATGCAGAGGAACATCGACAACATCTCCTCGTTGGGGGTGGAGACCCTGGTGCTATCATGCGCCGGTTGCTACAGGATGTTCAAGGAGGATTACCCGAAGCATGTCAAAGTGCCCTTCCGAGTGCTCCATTTCACGGAATGGCTGGTCGGGAGGAAGCCTGTACTCCGGCCTTTGGAGAAGAGGATAGCATATCATGACCCCTGCCACCTGGGCAGGCATGCCGGGGTTTACGATGCGCCCAGGCAACTGATCGGCTCGATACCCGGCGCCACCCTCGTGGAGATGACCAACAACAGGGAGCAGTCCCGGTGTTGCGGAGGCGGAGGAGGGGTCAGGTCCGCATACCCTGAGGTCGCCCGTAGCATCGCATCGGCCCGACTGGATGAGATGGAGGCGGACATCCTGGTGACCGCCTGCCCGTTCTGCGTCACCAACCTCAAGGCCGCAACGGGCGAAAACATGAATATCATGGACATCACTGAATTGGTGGATTGTCTGTTATGAGGCCTTTGATCATACCGAGGATCTCCGCCCACGAACGCTATGTGCTGGTGGAGGACGAATCGATGCAGGACCACCTGCACAGCATGGGTTTCGAACAGCTCGGAAGGACCTTCCGCATAGATCTGGACGAAGGGTCCATGGAGGCACTCCGCAACACCGCCCTGCAAGGGTCCATGATGGATGCGCTCTCCGCCATGGAGACCGAGACGCCGCCGACGGTGTTCAAGGACATGTGCATAGAATACCGGGAACCGAAGGTCATGGGAGTCCTGAACGTCACGCCGGATTCGTTCTCGGACGGAGGGGCATACCTGGACCATCGGAAGGCCATCGATCGGGGTTTGGAGATGGCGGAGCAGGGCGCTGACATGATCGATGTCGGAGGGGAGTCCACCCGCCCCTGCTCTTACTATGTGGACGCCCGCACCGAGATGGAGCGCGTCCTTCCAGTCATAGAGGCGCTGTCCGGGTCCTTGGACATACCGGTCTCAGTGGACACCCGTAAACCGTCGGTCGCTGAGAAGGCCATCGACAAGGGTGCGCGCATAGTGAACGACGTATCCGGTCTCCGTGAGGAGGGTATGATGGAATTGGTGGCCTCATCCGGGGTGGCGGCGGTCATGATGCACATGCGCGGCACCCCGACGGACATGCAGGATGACCTGGAATACGACGATGTGACCCATGAGGTCATGCGCTACCTGCATCGCCGTTCAGAGGAGCTTCTGGACCTCGGCGCCCGACGCTCCCAGATAATCCTGGATCCGGGTATAGGATTCGGGAAGAGTCCGGAGCAGAATCTGGAGCTCATCCGCAGCCTGCCGGTGATGCGCTCCCTGGGGTGCCCATTGCTCATCGGCGCTTCCCGGAAGAGCTTCATAGGCCGTATACTCCAGTCGGAGACCCACGACCGTCTGGAAGGTAGCCTTGCCGCTGCCAGCGTGGCCGTTGCATACGGAGCAGACATAATCAGGGCCCATGACGTTTCCGAGACGGTCAGGGCGGTAGGGGTGGCAGCGGCGCTGCGTCCGGTCAGAGGATGAGGCTGAGGCCGAAAACCCCGAGCATCACCAGAAGGATGACCGCGAAGCTGGTGAACCCCCTCTGACGCTGGGCGTAGTCCCTCGCCTTCTGCTCTTTGGCACACTCTTCGGAACAGAACTCCTCGTCCTCAGGTACGATATCCTCGCATATCCGGCAATGGGAATGGGGAGGCAGTCTAAGGGCCATGGATGGTCAATCACCTTTCCGGATTAAAGGGCTTGGGCGCTCATCTTTATTATCCTGAAGGTGATTCACGGTCATGTTCCAGGTACTGGGCAGAGACACAACCATCGTCAAGCTGGGCGAGGACTGGAAGGAGAGGATGTCCGAGTTGGCGGGCGAGGGTCAGCTGGGTGAGGCTCTGAAGGAGCTGTTCGATGCTGCTCAACTCACATATTACTACGCCACCGAGCTGGATGTCCACGTTTTCCTGCTAGAGCTACCGGAGGACACCTCCGATGAGGACGTGCAGAGGTACACCAAAACAGTGCAGGAGGTCCGGGCCCTGACCGACTATCCGATGGTCAGTTTCAAGACCAACCCGCAGCGCTGCAAATTGGTGATAACCGCTGAGAAGGAGCCTGAACTGATAGGCAAGGATAAGACGGAAGGTTACAGCAGCGGCCAACTGTTCCAACCGATATTCAATTCCTGGTCCGATCAGCGCAAGCCGTTCTGATCAGACGCCTACCGTCCGGCATTCGATGGGTATGTCCCGGTCGCAGGCGGCCATCGCCGAGCGGACGATGCCCCTCAGGCGGGAGCAGCAGGGTATGTCCACACGTAGGACGGTCACCTTGCGTACATCGTTGTTCCGCAGGACACATTCCAAGGACGCCACCATGGAATCCCGCTCCTCCATCTTCGGACAGCAGATGAGCAAAGCCTTGTCCTTGACCTCATCACAGGTGTCTGGGCACAGGTAGCCGACGCAATCACCGGCCACCACGAGCTCCATCATCCCAGGAAGACGCAGGCAGTCACCGGCTAGATCCAGCTTCAAAGGCCAGTTCAGGCAACCGTCGCGGGGCATGCACATCGGCCCCCCGTTCTGTCCTTGTACCGGTATGCTGTCCTTGACCTTACTGGCTATACGTCTTCGCACCTCGCCCTCATCGTAATCAGCGACATCCCGGTAATCGAGATAAAGGGCGCCGTTGGGGCATTCCTCGATGCAATCGCCCAGGCCGTCGCAGAGCTGACCATCGACCAATCTCGCCTTCCCTTCCTCGACCTCGATGGCTCCGCCATGGCAGATCATTGAGCAACGGGCGCAGCCGATGCATATCTCCTCGTCGACACAGATCACGCTGCGCAAGGGCATGAATGGTGAAAGGCGGACTGAAAGATAATCCTTTTCCATCCAACGGCGTTTATTATGAATTAAAAAGGAAGGGGATTGGTGGGACCGCCCAGATTTGAACTGGAGTTACTGCCACCCCAAGGCAGAAGGATACCAAGCTACCCCACGGTCCCAGTTGT
>SKGM01000021.1 GCA_007117455.1 Candidatus Methanomethylophilaceae archaeon | reverse complement strand
GGAGAGGGTGACGGCCTTCTGCGTGACATGGTATCGATCGGTCACACCCCGTGCGGCAATGCCGATGAGGCGGATCTTATAGTACTCAACACCTGCACGGTGGTGGAGACCACTGAGATCCGCATGCTGCGTCGTCTCAAGGAGATACGTGAAGCGGGTAAGGAAGTGGTTATATCGGGCTGCATGGCCAAGGTACAGCCCCAAACCCTATACGGCATCTCACCTGGTTCCATCGTGATACCTCCTGCCGAGTACGATGAGTTCGAAAACAGGTTCATCGAGATGTACGGTCCCGGCCCGGATGAAGCCGCTGTACCTCTGGTTTCAAGGACATTCTCAATACCCATCGCCCAAGGTTGCATGGGGACATGCACCTACTGCATCACGAGATTCGCCCGTGGTGCCCTCAAGAGCGTACCAGAGAGCGAGGTCCTTAAAAGGTTTGAATCGGCTTTAGTCGAAGGCGCCCGGGAGATCCTGCTGACATCGCAGGACAGTGCCTGCTATGGGCTGGACATAGATTCCGACCTGCCAGCGCTCCTGGATCTATTGCTGTCAATCGATGGCGATCACCGTATACGGATCGGCATGATGAACCCAGAGCATCTGATGCCCATCAAAGACCGCTTCCTCGAGTCCATTGACGATCCCCGTATGTACCGTTTCCTCCATCTTCCCGTGCAAAGTGGCAGTGACACAGTGCTGGAGGCGATGGGTAGACGATACGGGGCAGAGGATTTCCTTTCCCTGGTCTCAACCTGCCGGGAGAAGTTCCCTGACCTCAGTCTCTCCACGGACATGATCGTGGGATTCCCCGGTGAGACCGATGAAGACCATCGCCTTTCCATGGACCTCATGAGGAAGGTTTCGCCGGACATCATCAACGTCACCCGTTTCTCCCCCCGTCCTGGGACGCCGGCCTCGACGTTTCCAGAACGCCCCCATGGAAGGCTGAGCAAAGCCCGGTCCCGTGAGATGAGCGCCCTACGGATGGAGCTGGGAGGAAAGAATTACCAGGATCTGGTGGGAAGCCTCATCGAGGTGATGGTCACCGAGCAAGGCAGTAAGGGCACGATGATATGTCGTACTGACAGCTACCGTCCGGTCGTGGTGCCCAGCGGCCCCCGGTTGGGACAGAGGATTGAGGTTGAGTTGACTGGCTCTGCTCCGACCCACCTCTTCGGTAAGCCAGTCAATTGACCATGGTTAAATATCTGAATCCGAATCACCGAACCACAGTCCCGTAGTGTAGTGGTCAATCATGCCGGCCTTTGGAGCCAGCGACGGGGGTTCGAATCCTCCCGGGACTACCATAATTCTAATAAAATTTACACCAACCCCTTTGCTGAAAAACCTTTACAACACCCGTTCTGGGCCTTCACGATGATGAAGACCATATGGATTCCGGCTCCCTATAGGTTCTTTTCGATATCGTAGTTGAGATGAGAATTCACCTGAGCCGGGGATAATCTCCAGATTGGATGGACCAGACGGTAGTGAAATTCCAATCCTCATAGTTCCCCTGACTCCTCATCTGTGCCGTGGTCCGCCCCTCCCCATCGCCGCTGGTGGCTTGACCCGACGTCTGCAAATCCCAGTATGACCTGGACACCATCCCATCATTGGATCCGATGAGTCCACCTACATTCGTCGTGCCACCGGAAACCGAGGCAGCTGAGTAGACCCTCTCCACGATTCCGTTGTTAGCGTTTGATCCCAGAAGACCCCCTACGTATTCCTTTCCTGGAGATGCGACGGCTCCAAGAACATAAGAATCCCTTATGACGCCTTGTCCGCTGTTGTGTGCAACCAGTCCCCCCACCCTCTCACCGTTTGCAGAGATCATGGAATCAGAACTGCATCTATCCACTGTGCCGTGGTTCCTTCCTGTTATGGCCCCTAGCCACTGCCTTCCATCTATATCCCCTCCAACATGGACGTTGACAACCGTCCCGTAGTTCCAGGCGCTGATGGCGGAGACGAAGTCCCTTCCTCCAATGTCAGTGTCACTCAGAGTCAGATTAGATATCTTTGACCCAGATCCTAGGTATGAGAACAAAGCGACACTGTTCTCACTAGGGCGATCGATTACCAATCCGCTTATGCCATGCCCTCTGCCATCGAGGCTGCCCAGGAAACGATCATCAGAATCGCCGATAGGAAGGAATCCGGCCCCATCATTCCAATCGGCGGTGGCCGAAGCATCGATGTCGGCCTCAAGCGCGTAATGGGCACTCAGGTTCTGACGGAGATTACTTAGCTGCTCGATTGACCTGATAAGGAATGGATCATCCAGGGTCCCAGTGCCTTGGTGGTAAGGTTCATCGAACAATATGTCCGGCTGAGCTTGCTCAGCCATTTCCATGACCAATATCATGAGAGTCGCCGCTATGACCAACGTGACGGCGACCATCAATACCGTCCCGATTACCGGAGAGGCCGCAGTCGTCTGCCGAAGGCCACTTTTCAAGAGGCTGGTCATTGTATGGGATTGGACATCCATTTTTATAATGATTATCCTCTTGGTCCTAAACCTGGAACACATAGATTCCAACCGCCTTCCAAGAGAGTTAGGATGGACTCATGTGGGATATGATGTGGCGACCTCAGGATATCGATAACTCATTTTCGGTAAGGAATTATATGATGGGCCCAATCAATATCAAGGGATGACAAGCCATCATTTACAGGCCGCGACAGCTGACAGCGATACCATAGGTCGGAGGGTTGGACCAACCCTCTCTCCTAGACTTCAACCAAAGGTCGACGCTTAAGAGGCAGCCCTGGACGATGAAAGATCGACTTCGAGGTATTTCCAATGGAGGACACGATACTTTACGCATTGTTGGCGGTGTTCTTCATCGCTGCCTTTCCCCTACTCGAGATATGGCTGGCCATACCTGCGGGCCTTGCTTTGGGTTTGGACCCTTACACGACCGCAGCGGTGGCATTCATCGGTAATGCCCTTCCGGTGGCACTCATCATCCTGTTCTTCGATCGGATTAGAATATGGATTGACAACAGGTCCTCCCGGGAACCGAAGGAGCCGGGTCGCGCTAGGAGACGTTTCGATGCCCTTTGGAACCGTTACGGACTGCCGGCGGTGGCTTTGACGGCACCGGTCACTGTAGGCACACACATGGTCGCATTCATCGTAATGGCGGCAGGGTCCAAAGCCTGGGAGGCTACCGCCTGGATGTTGTTCGGGCTCTTGGTATGGACGGTACTCTTCACGGTCTCCTTCACACTAGGCCTCTCACTTTTCACTTGAACATTCTATGACTCGGATAGGATGACTTTTCAAAGGTGCCCTCAGCTACTTACGAATGGCATTCAGAAAGACTTAACAACCCTTCACCCCAATTCCCGGACATGGCTTGGAAACCGATATTCTGCGAGAAGCTGTGTCCAGAATGCAAGAAGGCCCGGGCAGGCGACCCCAAGGCGATGGAGAAGCAGAAGGCCCACCTCGCCAAATTCGGTCCGGAGGGTTGTCCCTTCGGCAAAGCGCGTACCCGTTACTACGGCGTGACACCCGACCAACCGGTGCCTCCCGACAGAAGGTGAGTGCGCTGCGCAGGTACCTGTTGACCGTGGAGGTCCATTGCCAGGACCCCGAAAGAGCGGAGGCCCTTTCCTCTTCACTCGACCCTGACAATGAGGGATACGTGACCGCTTCCCTCTCTGACGGTACCCTGAGATTCCAGATGGAATCATCCGATGCTGGCTCCCTGCGACAGACCGCCGATGACCTATTGGCTTGCCTGAAGGTGGCCGACGAGGTCTCAAGCCTTCTGTGAAGAGGTACCGTCCCTTACCTTGACCGCGACACCCTTCTTGAATGCCAGCATCTCGTCCCTTACCAGCAAAGCCCTGCCCACGCAGAGCAGCTCGCCTTCTTTCGAGACCACCATGACCTCGTCGTTGGGCCGTATGTCCGGGTCGCAGTCATGGACGAAGTTGCAGAAGACGTTCCTCCCCTCCTTGTTGAAAGGTATGGCATCATCCACTACCGTGACCCTCATCAGGGGTTCAGTGAGCCTGTCCACTAACTTCATCGCACCCTCCACGCGGAGGGTGTAGAAACCGTCGGACGCCCTCATCGACAATATGTGCTCCCCTGAGACCAGGACGTTCCTTATCTTCCCTGTCTTCCGGGAGACCACCAGCTCCAAAGGACCGTCGAACAGTATGTCCGTGGCCTCTCTACCGAATTGATAGCGGGAGACCGAGAGTGCGCGGAGCCGGTTGATGTCATAAGGCTCCTCGTCGATGACGGGTTCCTGCCTCTCCAGACCATGGGCGCTCAAGAAGCCGTCCTCTTTACGTCCAATCTCAGAGTCCATGCCATCGTCGCCGATGGAAGGGAAGATCGATTGGGCGATGGGATAGATCTCGTCAAGGTCCGGTGGTATGGGGCCGAAGGCGGTCTTGACCAGGGGAAGGGTGTTCTGGGAAAGGAGTGACTGCAGCTCCTGACCCATGTAGCGTCCGTGTGGTTTGCCCTTCTCATCAAGGATTGCGCATTTCTTCAGATCGGTCGAATACCTCTCATTCGACCTTAGCTCGAAACGGCGGAAGCAGGGGCGGGACAAGGTCTCCGACCCGGTATAGAACATGGCACCGTCCCGGCTCAATGGTTCGAACAGTTCCAGGTGATCGACGTGGTCCGCCGTTCTCCTAAGGCCGTCCAGAAGGGCGGGGTGGGCACGGCAGCGGGATTCTGCGAGCTCCCAAAGGCTACCCTCCATGATGGCCCTTCGAACGCGTCCCATCTCCTTCTTCAACTCATAGAGGTTGTGACGGGCGATGGTCACCATCCTCTTCTCATCCGGTAGGGCGCGGAGGCTCTCCAGATCGTGGTCCCTGCAGGCGGGGCATTCGCATTCCAGACCCTGCATGTCCTTGAGCCGGTAGGTGCCGTCGAGGAACATCAGGCGGTCGTCACGGGCGAATTTGGCATAGGACGCGGAATCGAACATGTCGCATCCCAACAGGGCGGCCAAGGCTATCACCATGGGATGCCCGGCCCCGAAAAGATGTACCGGGCGGTCAGGTGATAGACCCTTCTTGGAGGCGATTATGACGTCCACGAGCTCACGGAAACGGTACTGCTCCATCAGAGGAACCACGCCCCCGATGGGGTGGACGTCGACATCCATGGATGCCATCGATCGGGCACAATCCTCCCTGAGCCCAGGGTATATCGAACCTTGGACCACACCGGCGATCATCATGTCCCCTTTCAAGGCGACGGCCTCCTGAGTACGTTCTAGCGTGACGGTTATGGAATCCTTGGTCTGTTCCTCCGTCCAATAAGGTTCGGTGAAGATGTCCAGAACCGTTCCGATATCGCTGCCTATGTCCCTCTGGAAATCCACGATCTCATCATTGCTGACCTCCACCTCCCCGTACATATGTGATTGGAAGGTACCGGAGTCGGTCATGATGACGCCGGGGAAGTCCAACAGTTCATGGAGCCCCTTCTCCAAGGCGCTCTCTTTCAATCCCTTGCTGTTACGGATAATGTATGAGTTGGTTATGAGTCCCTTGAAACCGAAGTGATGGTAGATGTCCGCCGGCGTAACAGTGGCCAGCTTTGGGTTAACTACCGGTAGCAGAGCAGGGGTCTCCAGCTTACCGCGGCGGGTGTGCAACACGCCGATGCGGGCGAGACCGTCCCTCTTGATTATCTCGAACATCGTCTACCCCATTGGCTATGGTATATTAATTGTGCTACCCTGAGAAAGGCCAAACTTGCACAATCAATTTTCCCGGGAATCAGCCAGGGCCTTGGAGACCGCGTTCTTGAAGATTATGTCCGGGATATCCTCTATGATGTCCTCGTTCCACTCCAGGTCGTCACGTTCCCCGCCACCGCAACCATCGGAAGTGCCGCAGGCCCCGCTGCAGTTACCGCAGCTCTTCGATCCAGGGAGGACAAGGTCAAGCCCTTCGAGTATCTCTGCAACGCTGCGTCCGTTGATCACGACATCGTTCCTGTCCTCAGAACCTTCAGGGATGTCGATCTCCCGTAGCTTTATGTTGATGCCCGAGAACCTGACCTGGTCGACCAGGGTGTTCAGGTACTCGCTGAAATCGTAGACGTCCCTCCTGGAGGCCTCGAAAGGGTGGTCCAACACACTCTTCCTACGGTACTCGATGTCCAACATGGGAGGTAATCCTCCGGGACGTTAAAAAAAGGTTCCCACCTACGATAATTTATTATCAGGTGGGGCGCTCAGCACCTGAGATGAGCAGTTACGGTTACAAGATGGTCATCGCGGTCAGGGACGATCTCAAGTTATCCAAGGGAAAGACGGCGGTGCAGGTTGCGCATGCAGCGGTCAATTGTGCCCTTGCGTGCAGCAAGAACGATAAGAAGAGGTTCAAGGCCTGGCATGACGAGGGGCAGAAGAAGGTGGCGGTGAGGGTCGCGGACCTTCCCCAACTGTTCGATCTGAAGACCAGGTCGGAGATGGCTGGTGTCACCACATCCGTGGTCAGCGATGCAGGCCATACGGAGGTCGCCCCCGGTACGGTCACCTGTATCGGCATAGGTCCTGCCGATGAGGCCCTGCTCGACCGTCTCACCGGTGACCTCAAACTGATGTGATGAGGCCCTTGGAACCTCCGGCACCAGCCGGGGCTGGATTGTCCAGCTCCTATTCCTGGATTGGCAAAGGTTTTAATACTATCTCAAGTTAGACCATGCAGGTTGAATCAGGTCGAAAAACCATCAACCTTTAATATAACGATAAGAATCGCTGAAAACGCTTCAGATTAGAGGTGAAATTGTGGGAAGAGGTCTACACACCGCAAGGAAACTGGCGAGCGACCGTCAGAAATTCCGATGGAAGGACAGA
Organism: Candidatus Methanomethylophilaceae archaeon; assembly: GCA_007117455.1. Classification (GTDB taxonomy): domain Archaea; phylum Thermoplasmatota; class Thermoplasmata; order Methanomassiliicoccales; family Methanomethylophilaceae; genus PWHV01. The sequence continues at coordinate 4,168 of SKGM01000021.1, read as the reverse complement.
GCATACAAGAAGAGGATGATGAAGACTAAGCAGAAGGCCGACCCTCTGGAGGGTTCAGCACAGGCCCGCGGAATCGTCCTGGAGAAGGTAGGTATAGAGGCTAAGCAGCCCAACTCCGCCATCCGTAAGTGCGTCAAGGTCCAACTCATAAAGAACGGGCGTCAGATCACCGCCTTTGCGGTCGGTGACGGCGCTATCAACTTCATAGACGAGCACGACGAGGTGCTCGTCGAGGGTATCGGTGGTAGGATGGGCCGTTCATACGGTGACATCCCCGGTGTCCGTTACAAGGTGATCAAGGTCAACAACGTGTCCCTGAATGAGATGGTCAGGGGCCGCAAGGAGAAACCGGTACGGTGATTCTAAAATGACTGAGAATACTTATGGTGACGTTCTCGTTTTCGGGAAATACGACCTCTCTGAGGTAGCAGTCGAGGATGGCGGCCTGGCCAAGTACATAGACCTCACCCCCACTAACATACCCCACTCTGGCGGCAAGCATGCCAACAGGTGGTTCGGTAAGGCCAAGGTGAACATCGTCGAGAGGCTCATCAACAACGTTATGCGCACCGAGGATTTCACCGGCAAGAAGACCAAGGCCTACAAGGCAGTCTCTGAAGCTTTCGACATCGTCGCTGAGAGGACCAAGAAGAACCCCGTACAGGTTCTGGTGGAGGCGTTGCAGAACGCCGCCCCCCGTGAGGAGGTCACCCGTCTTCAGTTCGGAGGTATCTCCGTCCCCAAGGCGGTCGACGTATCTCCCTCCCGCAGGCTGGACATTGCCATGCGCAACATCAGCCGCGGAGCGGTCAAAGCGTCATTCAAGAACAAGAAATCAGTTTCGGCATGCATCGCCGACGAACTCATACTCGCCTCCAAGAACGAGATGAACAGTTTCGGCGTCTCCAAGAAGGAAGAGATCGAGCGTGTCGCCCAGTCCGCAAGGTGAGCGGGCAAACAATAGGATTGGTGATATCCATGGGCAGAAAAGAGGACAACATTAAGAGGGCCACGCTCCTGATGAACAAGCCGGAGTTCATCCGTAACATCGGGACCGCCGCCCACATAGACCACGGTAAGACCACACTAAGCGACAACCTGATCGCCGGCGCCGGCATGATGTCCGAGGACCTTGCGGGAAAGCAGAGGTTCATGGATTTCGATGAGCAGGAGCAGGCCAGGGGAATAACCATCAACGCCGCCAACGCCTCGATGGTCCACAAGTACGACGGGAAGGAGTATCTGATCAACCTTATCGATACCCCCGGCCACGTGGATTTCGGCGGTGACGTCACCAGGGCCATGCGCGCCTTGGATGGTGTGCTCATCCTGGCCTGTGCCGTCGAGGGCGTCATGCCTCAGACGGAGACCGTCATCAGGCAGGCCCTGAAAGAGAGGGTCAAGCCCATGCTGTTCATCAACAAGGTGGACAGGCTCATCAATGAGCTCCAGGTCACCCCTGAGGCCATGATGGAGAAGTTCACCAAGATAATCACCGAATTCAACAAGAGGGTCGCCACCCAGCTACCTGCCCCCCTCAACAAGGATTGGCAGGTGAAGGTGGAGAACGGTACCGTCGCCTTCGGATCGGCCTACAACAACTGGGCTATATCAGCCCCTTACATGAAGAAGAGTGGCATCACCTTCAAGGACGTCTTCGACTATTGTGTCGAGGGCAAGCAGAAGGAGCTGGCCAAGAAGTCCCCCCTACACGAGGTTGTTCTGGACATGACCATAACTCATATCCAGGATCCCGTGGCATCACAGAAGATCAGGATACCTGTCATATGGAAGGGCGATGTCGATTCCAAGATCGGTACCCAGATGTACTCTTGTGACCCCGACGGGGATGTCGCTATGATGGTCAATAAGATCATCGTCGACCCCCATGCGGGTGAGGTGGCTGTGGGAAGGCTGTTCTCCGGAACCGTGAAGAAGGGTCAACAGCTCTGGGTCGCTGGAATGCCCAACGCCCAGAGGGTTCAGACCGTTGCCCTCGCCGTCGGTGCTGACCGCGTTCCCGTGGAGAGCTGCTGCGCCGGCAACATCGTTGCCGTAAGTGGCCTCAAGGACGCCATCTCCGGTTCGACCGTCACAACGATCAAGGATATGGAGCCTTTCGAGAAGATAACCCACTATTCCGAGCCGGTCGTCACAAAGGCGGTCGAGGCCAAGCACATGAAGGACCTGCCAAAACTGGTTGAGATCCTCAGATCAGTAGCCAAAGCCGACCCTTCGCTCAACATAGAGATTAACAACGAGACCGGTGAGCACCTGCTATCGGGAATGGGCGAACTTCACCTGGAGATCACCGAGTACCGCATAGTTAACGAGCAGGGCATCGAGATTGTCGCATCTCCCCCCATCGTCGTCTACCGCGAGTCTGTCGCCAAGACCGCCGGTCCTTTTGAGGGCAAGTCTCCCAACAAGCACAACAAGTTCTACATCGTCGTGGAGCCGCTGGAGGAGGAGATTAGGAAGGCCATCAAGACCAACGAGCTGCCCCAGGGCAAACTCAAGGACCCCAAGGCCATCGCCCGCCAGCTGGTCGAGATGGGTATGGACAAGGAGGAGGCCAAGGGCATCGTCATGTTCAAGGACGACAACGCCCTCTTCGACAACACCAAAGGTATCCAGTACCTGCATGAGACCATGGAGCTGATCAAGCAGTCCTTCGAGGAGGCGATGACCATCGGGCCTTTGGCCAACGAGAAGGTCAGTGGTGTCAAGATCAAGCTGATGGATGCCAAGCTCCACGAGGACACCATACACCGTGGGCCCGCACAGGTCATTCCTGCTGTGCGCTCCGGCATATATGGTGCCATGTGTCTGGCCGGAAGGGTTCTCACCGAGCCGGTCCAGAAGGTGTTCATCAACGTCCCCCAGGATTTCATGGGAGACGCTGTCCGTGAGGTCCAGTCCCGTCGCGGTACCATCGATGACATGGGTCAGGAGGGCATAAACGCCATCGTGACCGCCGTCACACCGGTGGCCGAGATGTTCGGATTCGCCAGCGCCATCCGTGGCGCCACACAGGGTAGGGCCATCTGGTCCACCGAGAACGCCGGCTTCGTGACCGTGCCACACGAGTTGCAGAAAGACGTCGTCAAGGAGATCCGTGAGAGGAAGGGTCTGAACCCCGAGCCATACGATGCGGGATACTATTCCGCATGAAGGTAAGCTTAAATACAAAAGATATTATGGTGAGAAAGAATCCAAGGAACCCATTTGAGGTATATTAGTAGGAGGAAAAGCAAATGGCAGCAGAGAAGCCCCACATCAACATGGTAGTTATCGGTCACGTTGACCACGGCAAGTCGACCCTAGTGGGACGGCTGCTCCTGGAGACCGGAGCTATTGAGCCCCACATCATCGAGAAGTTCAAGAAGCAGGCCGCAGAGAAAGGCAAAGGATCTTTCTACTTCGCCTGGGTCATGGACGGCCTGAAGGAGGAGAGGGAGAGGGGCGTCACCATCGACGTCGCTCACAAGAAGTTCTACACTGACAAGTACTTCTTCACCGTCATCGACGCCCCCGGTCACCGTGACTTCGTCAAGAACATGATCACTGGTACCAGCCAGGCTGACTGCGCTGTGATATCCTGTTCCGCGATCGAGGGCCCACAGGCCCAGACCAAGGAGCACGTGTTCCTGGCAACCACCCTGGGTGTCAAGCAGATCATCGTCGCAGTCAACAAGATGGACGCCGTCGACTGGTCCGAGGAGAAATTCAACGAGACCAAGGCCGCTGTGTCCAAGTTGCTCGCCATGGTCGGCGCCAAGGCTGACACCGTACCGTTCATCCCCGTTTCCGCCCTAACCGGCGACAACATCAAGACCGCTTCCGCGAACACTCCGTGGTACAAGGGAAAGACCCTACTGGCCGCTCTGGATGACTTCAAGGAGGTCGACAAGCCGGTGGACAAGCCCCTGAGGATGCCCATCCAGGACGTCTACACCATCACCGGTATCGGAACCGTCCCTGTGGGTCGTGTGGAGACTGGTGTGCTGAAGCCGAACATGAAGATCTCATTCCAGCCCTCCAACAAGGTGGGAGAGGTCAAGAGCATCGAGATGCACCACGAGATACTTCCCCAGGCGGCTCCCGGCGACAACGTCGGATTCAACGTCAGGGGCATCGCCAAGAACGATGTCCGCAGGGGAGATGT
>SKGM01000050.1 GCA_007117455.1 Candidatus Methanomethylophilaceae archaeon | reverse complement strand
CTTGCCTGGTGGGCCTCCAGGTTCTTTCGTCCAGAGAAGCCTTCCGAGTGGAGGAACACGACCTATGAGTGCGGCTCCGTGCCCATAGGGGAGGCGCAGATCCAGTTCAAATTCCAATACTACATGTTTGGGATCATCTTCGTGGTGTTCGACCTGGTGATCGTGTTCTTGATACTTTGGGCCGTTGTTTTCACAGACCTCACCGCCATGGGCAAGATTTGGGCGGTGGTCTTCCTTGGAATTCTTCTCGTTGGTGTGACATACGCTTTGAAAAAGGAGGAGTCACTATGGATATGAGCCTGTACCCGCACGCGATCGCTATGAGCGCCGCCGAATACATGAGCTGGTCATCGGCGATGATCGATGGCCTGCTCAGCAGCGGTATGAAGAGGACAGTCGACAAGGTGACTGGGCCCATATGGGCCTGGGCGATGAAGAACTCCATCCATCCCCTGCACTTCGGCCTGGCCTGTTGCGCGCTGGAGATGGCGGCCGCTTCCAACACCAAGTACGATGCGGAGAGACTCGGTATGATCTACCGCTCCTCGCCACGTCAGACCGATGTGCTGATCATCAACGGCTGGATATCAAAGAAGGTTCGTCCGGACATCCGGCGTCTGTACGAGCAGATGCCGTCCCCGAAGTGGGTTGTCGCCATGGGCGAGTGCGCGATATCCGGCGGACCCTGGTACGACTCATACAACATCGTTCAGGGGACCGATCAGATAGTTCCCGTGGACATATACATCCCCGGATGCCCGGTCAAGCCTGACGCGATGATCGACGGTTTCCTTCTGTTACAGAAGAAGATCGAGAAGTACTTCGCCCGCGGCGTATTCATGGAGGACTGAACATGGCCGGAGATGATTTCTATGAGGCTCCGACCGTGGAGCAGGTGATCCAACTCATCGGCGACCGTTTCGGTGGTGATGTCACCGTCCGCGGTAGCAAGGAGCGCCGTGTGTTCCTCAGCGCTGGAAGGGAGAGGATCTACGAGCTTTGCGAGTACATCCACGATGTACTCAACTTCGAGCAGGCCTCCTCGCTCAGCGGCGTGGACTGGGAGACTCACATGCAGATGGTCTACCACCTCTCGAACTATTACAACGGCGTTATGATCGAGATCGAAGTGGATATTCCCAACGACGACCTCCGCGTGGACTCGGTGACTCCCATATGGGAGGGCGCCAACTGGCATGAGAGGGAGACCTACGAGCTGTTCGGCATAGTTTTCGACAACCACCCCCAACTGGAGAGGTTGTTGACTCCATGCGACTACGAGTTCTTCCCGTTCCGGAAATCCTACAAGCTCAGGAGGGCTGAATGATGACCTCGAAAATGTGGGTTACAATGGGACCTCAGCATCCGTTCTCGCATGGACTGTGGACCCTCAAGGTAAAGATTGATGGCGAGGTCATCACCGACGCCATACCGATAATAGGATACCTCCACCGGGGATGGGAGAAGGAGTGCGAGAACCGCACTTATCCCCAGATCATACCCATGGCCGACCGTCTCTGCTATTCGGCCTCCATGACCTGGTCGCACGTCTATGTGATGGCCGTCGAGGAGGCTTTGGGCATAGAGGTGCCGGAGAGGGCTCAGTACCTCCGCGTGGTAGCGGATGAGATATGCCGTATCCAGTCACACCTGATGTGGCTGGCTGCCATGGGTACCGACCTCGGTAACCTCACCGTCTTCCTGTGGTCCCTCCGTGAGAGGGAGATGTTCCTGGATCTTTTCGTCAAGCTCTGTGGTCAGAGGTTGACCACCAACTACCCCCGTATCGGGGGTGTGCGCAACGACATGCCCTATCTCTTCGAGAGGGACTGCATGCGCGTGGTGGATCTCTTCGAGAAGAGGCTTTGGGACATCATAGCCCTGATGGACGACTCTGCGATATTCCTATCTAGGATGCAGGGTGTCGGACGGATATCCCGTAAGGAGGCCGCCAACATGGGCCTAACCGGTCCGGGTATGAGGGGATGTGGCGTCAACTTCGATGTCCGTCGTGACGACCCTTACGAGGTGTATGACCTCTTGGACTTCGAGGTACCTGTCCACAAGGATGGGGATGCCTATGCCAGGTACGCCGTCCGAATAGAGGAGATGTTCCAGAGCTGTGAGATCATCCGCCAGGCCATGGCGCAGATGCCCGATGGCCCTGTCAGGATCAAGGTTCCCAGGAACGTTCCCGCAGGCTCGCACTTCGCCCGCATAGAGGATCCCCGTGGGGAGGCCCTCATGCATCTGATATCGGACGGTACAGACAAACCCTACCGTCTGAAGGTCAGGAGTCCGATTTTTGTGAACGTCTCCGGAGCCAAGAGGATGGTATTGGGAACGAGGATGGCCGATGTGCCCGCCATCATGGGCACCATCGACATGTGCCTCGGGGAGACCGACAGGTGATATCATGAGTTTCTCTGATTGGGTAAACATTAGTGATCCTCTGGCGAACCCCAACTCTCCCTATGGAGTGACTGAGAACATACCGTACTCCGTCGGCTCTGGGCTTTGGGAGATAATCGGAGGCATACTCGCCTGGATAATCAACATGATCGTCCCGGGCAACCGCCTGTCGCCATGGCTGATCAGTGATGCCGTGACCAACGCCTTGGGCCTCGTTCTCATGGTGGTGGTCTTCTTCGCGGTCATATTCATCGTGAACCTGACGATGATATGGATCGAGAGGAAGGTCCTGGGAAGGATCATGGACCGCCGTGCCACAAGGATCGGGCCCCTCGGGTACCTGCAGTGCCTCGCTGATGGTCTCAAGACCTTCCTGAAAGAGCACATCATGCCTGACAAGGCGGACAAGAAGGGATACATGTGGGCGGTCAGCATAGTCATCGGCAGTGCCGTCCTGATCGCAGGTATGATCCCGCTCAGTCCACGTTGGTTCCTCGCTGACTACGGCACCGGGCTCTTGATAGTGTTCGGCATTTTCGCCGTCTCGCCCTTCATGATCCTAGTCGCCGGCTGGGCACAGAACAACAAGTACTCACTCATCGGCGGAATGAGGGCCGCGGCCCAGATGATAAGCTACGAGATACCGATGCTCCTGGTGTTCGTATCCGTGGTCCTGATGGCCGGCAGCCTGAACATAAACGACATCGTCCAGTTCCAGATGGACAACACCTGGTTCATAATCCCCCAGTTCATCGGTTTCGTGGTCTTCATGGTCGCAGCCGTGGCTGAGGCGGAGAGGATACCGTTCGACCTGCCTGAGGCAGAGGCCGAGCTGGTGGAGGGATGGCAGACCGAGTACGGAGGTATGAAGTGGGGGCTCATCATGCTCTCGGACTACTTCCGCGGTTATGTTGCCTGCGCTCTGGGAGTCATAATGTTCCTGGGAGGATGGGCGCTACCCTTCATGGATGAATTGGTGATACCTGAGATAGTGTTCCTGCTCAAGGTCATCCTGTTGTTCTTCATCATGGTCTGGGCCAGAGGCACCTTCGGACGTATCAGGACCGATCAGATCCTCAACATAGGTTGGAAGGTCCTGCTGCCCTTGGCGGTGCTGAACCTGTTCATAGTCGTCCTGTTGAAGATGGGAGGTGTGTTCTGATGGCAATAAAATACATGGATAAGTATCCCAAGAACGTCGCCTTGCGTGGCTGGATACTCAAGCCGTTCCTGACCACCTTCAAGAACATGATAAAGACCACCATACATCGGCCGGTCACCATCATGTATCCCTATGAGAAGGAATGGATACCGGACAACTACCGTGGACGTCCCGGATTGGTGTTCGAGAAGTGTGTCGGCTGCGGCATATGCGAGCGCATGTGTCCGACCACCTGCATCGAGCTGGTGGAGGTTGAGGATGAGGCGCTGGGCAAGGTCAAGAGGCCCCAGGTCAATGTGGGGCGCTGCATGATGTGCGGCTACTGCGCCGAGTACTGCCCGGTCGAAGCCATGACCGTCACCCCGGACTACGAGCTCGCCGGTTACACCCGTGAGGACCTGATATATGACCCCTATCAGCTGAAGTGGGAGAACACCACCATAGGCATGGAGGTCCATCTCGAGGAGCATCTGCCCTCGAACCTCGCCAAGGGTGTTACCGATAAGCCCACCGCGTTCTATGAGGTGGACCGTCCGAAGCTCATCGGTGAGAAGTGCATCAGCTGCAACCGTTGTGCTAAGACCTGCCCCGTGGACGCGATCGAGATGATCGTGGTGGGCGAGAACGCAAAGGGGAAGCCGATAAAGCATCCCAAGATAGACGACTCCAAGTGCGTGTTCTGCGAGCAGTGCATCGTCATCTGCCCCAAGGACGCGCTTGAGATAAACGAGGTGCTCTGATGTTCGACATTATAGACGACATACTGGCAGTGGACCTTAGCTGGTTCGGCCTGGACACCTTCTTCTTCCTGATAGCGGCGGCCATAACCATCGCCGCGGCGATATATGTGATCACCTCTAAGGAGGTCGTGCACAGCGCGTTCTATTTGGCACTGGCCTTCGTGGGTGTCGCCGCCGTGTACTTCTTCCTGAATGCGGAGTTCATAGCCGTGATACAGCTGATTGTGTATGTTGGCGCGATCACCATACTGTTCGCGTTCAGCATCATGCTGACCAGGAGGAACATCATAGGAGGTGGCTCCGATGAGTAGGAAGACGACTACAGCCCTCGTTCTGACCTTGGTCCTGGGCGTGGTCCTGGTAGGGACCGCGGCCACCGTTGACTGGGGTTCTGGCGATACCATCCACAGCATACCGTTCAACCCCGCGGAGGGTGACGACACCGCTCTGGCGGAGAGTCTCAACCACGCCCTCTTCGAGGAGTACGGGCCTGTGGTGATGGTTATGGGCTTATTGATGTTCGCCGCCATACTCGGCGGCGTCTATCTGGCGAAGGAGGATTTGGAATGATACCATTGGAGATGTTCCTAGGACTGTCAGCCATCCTGTTCGCCATTGGCGCCTATGGTGTACTGACCAAGAAGAACGGTATCGTGGTGCTGATGTGCATCGAACTGATGCTCAACGCGGCAAACATCAACTTCATCGCTTTCGCGGCATTCTTCAACGATGTCGCGGGGCAGGTGTTCGTGATAATGGCGATAGCCGTGGCCGCGGCCGAGGTCGCTGTCGGGGTGGCCATACTGCTCAACCTCTACAAGACCAGCGGAACGACCGACCTGGAAGAGATCAATGTGTTGAGGTGGTGAATTCATGAATTTCGTTGATATCGCATGGATAATACCCCTCGTGCCGTTGGCCGCCTTCCTATTGATCGGTTTCTTCGGTCACAGGACGCCGGAGGGCGGTGGATACATCGCCGTCGGTGCCGCCGCCATAGCGTTCATACTCTCGGCCCTGGTGGGTTATGAGGTCCTCTCAGGGACCCATGGGGATTTCTATGAGACCTCGGTCGCATGGTTGACTATATCCGAGGGAGTGGTTCTCAATTTCGGTCTGTACCTGGACAACCTGGCAGTTCTGATGATGATGTTCGCATCCTTCATCAGCATGCTGATCTTCATCTACTCGATCGGCTACATGCACGACCAGGGTGACCGCAAGAGGAGGTACTACACCAAGGTGTCCCTCTTCCTGACCGCGATGCTCGGCCTGGTCATGGCCAGCAACTATCTGCAGATGTTCATCTTCTGGGAGATAGTCGGTCTCTGCTCCTACCTGCTGATCGGGTTCTGGGGCTTCCGTCACCCCAAGGGCGACCAGGCATCGGCAGCTGCCGCCTCGGCGGCCAAGAAGGCCTTCCTGGTCACCCGCATGGGTGATGTGGCTCTGCTCGCCGGTCTGTTCGTGCTGCTGAACGCGTTCGGCAGCCTTGACTACTCCCACATGTTCAGTGCTGCGGCCATAGCTCAGGTGGACACCTCCACTCTGGCGCTCGGTTCCCTACTGATCTTCGGAGGTGTCATAGGCAAGAGCGCGCAGTTCCCACTGCATGACTGGTTGCCAGACGCCATGGAGGGTCCGACCACCGTCTCCGCACTCATACACGCGGCGACCATGGTCAAGGCCGGTGTCTATCTCACCGCCCGGTCCTTCCCGATATTCGTCCAGAGTACCGATGTGATGCTGTTCATCGCCATCGTCGGTGGTGTCACGGCGTTCTACGCCGCCACCATGGCCCTCAACAACATGAACATAAAGAGGGTCCTCGCATACTCCACCCTGTCCCAGCTCGGGTTCATGATCCTTGCTCTCGGGGCGGGCGGCTATCTCGTCGCCCAGGGTATCGCGGACGGAACCGCAGTCACTGGCAGCAAGGCCTTCGGCTACACCGCCGGTGTTTTCCATATGATGAACCATGCATTCTTCAAGGCCCTGCTCTTCCTGGGCGCTGGCTCCGTGATACACGCTGTCGGCACCGAGGACATGCGTAAGATGGGCGGCTTGCGGAAGCGCATGAGCATCACATCGATAACCATGCTCATCGGTACGCTCTCCATAGCGGGCATACCCGTGTTCGCCGGTTTCTGGTCCAAGGACTTCGTCCTCGAGTCGGTGATGGTCGTCGCCGAAGGAAGTGGTACTGCGGCAGCGATATTCCTGCTGCTCTACATCCTGGCATTGGCGACAGCCTTCATGACCGCCTTCTACATGTTCCGTCTATGGTACATGACATTCGGCGGTGAGGAGGGCGAGGCAAGCAAGCATTGCCATGGCGAGTCGGAGAAGGTCATGACCTATCCGCTCATCGTCCTGTCGGTGTTCGCCGCCCTGTCCGGTTTCCTGATCCTCTTCGGCTTCAACCAGGCACTGACCTTCAACTGGGCCGGGCCTGGCTCTGAGTTCGTCGTCGGAGGGGGAGGATACGAGATGCTCGATGTGCTGGACAAGATATTCACCAGTCCCTTCGCCTACCTGGCGATAGTCGTCGCCCTGGCCGGTTTCTATGCCGCCTACCGCATGTACAATGTGAGGGACGTCGACCCTGGCAGGTTCAACAAGGATGGTGAGTCCACTTTGTATCAGCTGCTGCAGAGGAGGTACTACTTCCCGCAGTTCTACGACGCCATAGCTTTGAAGCTGACCTACCCCATCGCCTTGGGCGTGGAGGAGGTCGACCGCAAGGCGGTGGACGGAACAGTGGACGGTATCGCAAACTCCCTCACCGGGGGTGCGCAGATGCTCCGCCGGATCCAGACCGGATTCGTGCAGACCTATGCCGCCTTCGTGGTGGGTGGGCTGCTGGTGCTGTTCGCGATAATCTACCTTATCGGCTACATAGGAGGGCTCTGAGATGACTGACTACTTGCTGTCACTGGTACTCTTCACCCCTCTGGTGGGAGCCGTGATCGCCCTGTTCATGGCAGGGGACAAACTGAAATACGCCCGTTGGGTGGCCCTGGTATTCAGTGCCATACCTCTGGCGATATCCTTACTGTTGGTGGCGACCTTCGACAAGGGCGCACCCTTCACCCATTCAATCGGATGGATAGAGACCTCCGTATTGAAGATACAGTACCTGCTGTACATAGACGGCCTGAGCCTGGTGATGGTCCTCCTGACCACTCTCCTGGTATTCCTGGTCGTGCTGTTCTCCTGGGAGGAGAAGGAGAGGCCCAACTTCTTCTTCTCATTGATCCTGGGTATGCAGACCGGCCTGCTGGGCGTGTTCATGGCGGCGGACTACTTCCTGTTCTTCATATTCTGGGAGGTCGCCCTGGTCCCGATGTACTTCCTCATCAACATATGGGGAGGTCCGAGGAGGCACTACGCAGCGATCAAGTTCTTCATATACACCCATGTGTCGAGCTTGGTCATGCTGATAGGCATATTCGCGTTGGCCTTCCAGGCCGCTAGCATCGAGGGCTGGACACAATTGAGCTTCGCCTTCGCCGACATATCCGGCGTGGCCTTCGCACAGGGCTTCCAGGTCCTGGTGTTCGGTCTGCTCTTCTTCGGTTTCGCCGTGAAGATGCCGGTCGTGCCGTTCCACACCTGGTTGCCTGATGCACACGTCGAGGCACCGACCGCAGGCAGTGTCCTGCTGGCGGGTGTCATGCTGAAGATGGGCTCATACGGTATCATAAGGATCTGTCTGGACGTGCTCCCGGAGGGGGCTGTGGCCTGGCAGATACCGATGATAATAATCGCCCTGGTCGCCATAGTCTACGGCGCCCTGGCCTGCATAGCGCAACGCGACCTGAAGAAGATGGTGGCCTTCTCGTCCATTAGCCATATGGGAATGGTCCTGCTCGGTCTGGCGACCCTGAGCGACATCGGCATAGCCGCCGGTGCGTTCCAGATGTTCGCCCACGGACTGATCACCGCCGTTCTCTTCATGGTGTGCGGCATCGTCGGCCACAACGTCGGTACCCGTCAGATACCCCTACTGGGAGGTCTGGCGGAGAAGATGCCCAAGTACGCGGCCTTCGTGATGTTCGGCTTCATGGCTTCCCTGGGCCTACCCGGTCTGGTCGGATTCGTGGCTGAGTTCAACATCCTGGTCGCCTTCTACGACTGGGGTCTGGCAGAGGGCATAGTCTGGGTGATAATCATCGCCTTGGCATCCCTGCTCCTCACCGCCGGTTACTACCTGTGGGCGATGCAGAGGTCCATATTCGGACCTCTCACCGACAAGGTCGATGTGAGCAAGGTCCATGACGTCAGCGTCTACGAGGGTGTCTCCCTGGCGGTGCTGTGCGGTCTGATAGTCCTCTTCGGCATCTGGCCCGCGTTCGCCTGGGACTTCATCTTCCCGGTCGCTAGTGACCTGGCTGCGGTATTGGGGGTGATCTGAGATGACGTTCCCTGACTTCACACTGATCGCCCCGCAGTTAATCGTGCTGGCGGCGGCTCTGCTAGTACCTGGTCTGTACTTCCTGACCAAGAACGACAAGCTGGCTGGTATGGTGTCATTGGCCGCGGTTGTGGCCTCCGGCCTGTACCTGGGCTGGATGATGTTGGAGGGTGTGGAGGGCAGCTTCCTCGGCGTTTACGCTGTGGATGACTTCTCACTCCTGCTCACCGGCCTCTTCCTGATCGTGGCCCTGCTGGTCCTGCTCGCTTCGCTGAAGAGCGTGGAGCGCGACCGTCACCACGGTGAGTACTACGCCCTGCTGCTGGCGGCGACCGCCGGTATGATGTTCGTGGCCTGTGCCGAGGACCTCATAGGCATATTCGTCGGTGTCGAGCTCACGAGCATATCCTCCTATGCGCTGGTGGCGTTCCGCAAGAACGACCCCCGTGCCGCGGAGGCCGCCGTGAAGTACCTGGTCATAGGTGGACTCTCCACCGCTTTGACCCTGTACGGCTTCTCGCTGCTCTACGGCGTGACGCAGACCACCTCGCTTGCAGGCATCGCCTTGGCGATAGGCAGCGCCCCCAGCGCCGCCCTGTACATCTCCATGGCCATGCTCATAGCCGGTCTGGGATTCAAGATAACCACCGTGCCCTTCCACATGTGGGCCCCTGATGTGTATGAGGGAGCGACCGCCCCGGTCGCCACCTTCCTCGCTGTGGGCTCCAAGAAGATGGGCTTCGTGGCTCTGTTCAAGGTCTTCCTGATCGGATTCGTGGCCGCACAGGCCACCGTGGTCAGCGACATGCAGTACCTCTTCGCCGTGTTGGCGGCCATAACCATGACCGTCGGCAACATCGTTGCTCTCTCGCAGACCAACATGAAGAGGCTGCTCGCCTACTCGAGCATAGCCCAGGCAGGATATCTGATGATGGTCCTGGCCATCGCCACCGAATACGCGGTGATCGGCGGCCTGTTCCACATGATCACCCACGTGTTCATGAAGGGAGGGGCCTTCATCATCGTCGCCGCCCTGTGCTATATCTCCATGGGGGAGAAGCTCAGCGACTACAAGGGATTGGCGAAGAGGGCTCCCATACTGGCGTTCTCCATGCTGATCTTCCTGTTCGCCCTTGCCGGCGTGCCGCCTTTGGCCGGTTTCGTCAGCAAGTTCGTGCTGTTCTCCAGCGCTGTCGGCTCGCCGGGAGCGGAGTTCGGCGGACAGTGGATATGGCTGGTGTTCGTGGCGGTCATCAACAGTGCCATCTCGCTGTACTACTACGCCCGTGTGGTGAAGTACATGTACGTCGACGAGGCCGAGACCGAGGAGCGCATAAAGGTCCCCATGTCCTTCATGGCGGCCATCGTGCTGTGTCTGGTGGCGGTCATCGCCATCGGTCTCTACCCGGAGCCTGTCATCAAGCTCTGTGAGGCCGCCGCTGCAGCCCTGCTCGCTTGAACCCAAACCCTTTCAAAAACCCAATTTTTTCTTCCTTATTTTTTAATCCAGTAAGACTTAAGTAGACAATACCAATATCAGCGCCTGATGGGACAGACCTGGGATTCGGCCATCAAGGAGCAGCTCCTCCGTGTGGATGAGCTCATGAACGATAGCATAGCCTCAGGTCAACCCGAGCTGACTGAGATTTGCGGTCATATCCTGGCCTCGGGTGGAAAACGCATGCGTCCAGGGATATGCATCCTGGCTTTCATGGCATCGGGAGGTGAGGATCCCGAGAAGGTCATCAAGATGGCCACCGCCTTCGAACTCATACACAGTGCCACGCTCATCCACGATGATATCAACGATGACAGCGAGCTACGCCGGGGCACGCTCACCGCCCATAGAAAGTACACGGTACCCAAGGCCATAATCGCCGGGGACTACCTTTTCGTGCAAGGTTTCCGCTTGGGCGGGTCGATGGACGAGACTGTCATCAATTCCATCGCCGACGCCTGCAACGCCATGGCGGAGGGGGAGTTCATCCAATCCGACCATGAGCGCAAGGCCGGCACGCCCATAGAGGTCTATCGACGGATCATCGAGGGTAAGACGGCGAGGCCCATAGAGGCCGGTGCCCGTGTCGGCTCATACCTCGCAGGCGGAGACTCTTTCATGATAGAGGCCATGGGGGGATATGGCCTCAACATCGGCCTGGCATTCCAGATCGCGGACGACATCCTGGATGTGGTCGGTGACCTTTCCGCAACCGGCAAGATTCCAGGTATCGACATCTACGAGGGTAAGCCCACCTTGCCCATCATAATGGCGATGGAAGATGAAAAGGTCGGTTCAAGGGTCAGTGAGATATTCGCCAAGAAGGTGAAGACCGACTCCGATGTACAGGAGGCCTTGGAACTCATCCGCTCGACCGATGTGGTCGAGAGGTGCAAGACCTTCGCCCGGGAGTACGCCCAGGAGGCCAAGGATTTCCTGGAGGGCGTGCCCGATTCCGAATATCGTGATTCACTCCTCATCCTCGCCGATTACGTGGTGGAGAGGAACCTTTAGGTGATACCATGAGCGACATCATCGATGCCGATCTCCTTGTGGTCGGTGCTGGACCCGCAGGGAGCACCGTCGCCCGCTACGCCGCGGAACAGGGTGTGGATGTGACGATCATCGAACGTCGCCGGAAGGTCGGTTTCCCGGTACGTTGCGGTGAATTCATGCCCAGTACCGAGGAGATAACCGCGATGTTCCCGGGATCGGAGGGGATATCAGAGCTTTTCGATGTGCCCTCCTCCTTGGTCAGGCGTAATTTGGAGGCGATCCGTCTCGTCACTCCCAGCTCACGCTCCTACGACCTCCCCTTTCAAGGATACAGTACCGACCGGGACCTGTTCGATCAGTACCTGGCATCGGAAGCGGTTTCGGCCGGTGCGGAACTGATCACCGGTTGCGCCTTCCAGAGGAGGGAGGGCGATGTATGCATGACATCCCAGGGTCCGATAAGGGCCAAAGTGGTCGTTGGTGCTGACGGCCCCGGCTCGCGCGTCGCTCAGGAGATGGGTCTCCCTCTTCCGAAGAACGCCTATCCTGCGGTCACCGCTCAGGCCGAGGGCGACTTCGAACCGGTGTTGGTGATGTTCTTCGGAGGCATAGCCCCCGGAGCCTATGGTTGGATAATCCCCAAGGACGGCTCTGCGAACGTTGGCGTGGGCTTCAACCCCAAGTTGGCGGACCGACGACCGGCGGAGTACTTCCAGATATTCGCCGACAAACACGGGTTCGATGTGAAGAGCAGACTGAGTGGCAAGCACGTGCCCGCCCAAGGTCCGATATCGCCCATCGCCGGTGAGGACCATCTGACCGTCGGCGATGCCGCCGGACATGTGATGGCGGTAAACGGTGGCGGTGTGCCGCTGGCGATGATAGGCGGACGCCTGGCGGCTGATGCCATCGTATCAAATCTTCGCGATGGAAGCCCGCTATCCAATTATGAGAGGGATTGCCGACGCATCCTGTTCCCACCATTGAGGAGCGCTGCAAGGACCAAGGTCATGGCGGATGTATTCGCCTTCGGTTCCGACCTGCGGACGGAGTTGTGCATGCGCACTCTTGGAAGGCGCCGCATGGCCAAGATGCTGCGCTGCCGTTTCCCATTCCCCTGATCAACGGCCACGTACGCTCTTGAGACCATGTCCGCAGACCGGACACTCCTTGATATCGTCATTGTACGTCTTGCCGCAGCCGAGGCAACGGTATCTCCATCTCCATACCTTCTTTATGCCCTTGGCGGCAACCGGGATGCACTCCACCCCTATCAGACGGGCGGTGTTCTGCATGGAATAGTCATCAGTCAGCAAAGGTGATCCGAGCTCCAGGGCCAGAGCCAGCAGCTCGATGTCCGTTTCCGACAACCTCCCCGAATCACCGCTGCCACTGGCCGCCTTCCGGACCTCGGACAATGAACCCTCGGACGGGCTGGAGGTCCTCAGGATGCCCTCCCAGTACGCTATCCTCTTATCCCCATGCCTCTCCAACTCCCTCCATACTCCGGGGACTGTAACACAATCATCCCCGGGGAGGTCCTGCATCTCGAATAGGGCGGAACTGTCGAGAACCAGAGTCACAAGCTCCCATATCAGCCTGCATTATTAGTTTTTATGAACCTATTATATACGAGCAACAAAATCCGACCGACAATGTTGAGGAAGATCGCCGTCGATGATGAGGTTAAGGAACACGTGGCCGCCTCAGGCAGGGATTATAGGGTATGCACATCCTGTTACGGGCCGGCCATGGTGCCGGTGGAGATTAAAGGGCCCAAGGACTCAGACATCAAGTTCGAGATCGGGGATAACACCCTTTACATCTCCCGTGTGCAGGCCATGTACATAAGCAAGGTGTCCATGGACATGCTGTACGAGCCGGAGTACCTCAACGCCTGTCCCGCCATCAAGGGTCATTGACGGTCATGGATGCGATGGTCCTCTCGACCATCATCCCCAGGTCCAGGCGGGACTCCATGTCCCGCATGTTCTCAGGGCTAGCCATCGTGGCCGGTTTCGGCGGCACCGCCAAGCAGGACTGCTCCGGGCCGATGGATATCTCATAGGTGCCGATATGCTTCGCCAGAGCCTCAATCTCCAATTTATCCAGGCCTATCAAGGGCCGCAACACCGGCATCCTCAGCCCTGCTGATGATGCCTTGATGTTATGCAGGGTCTGTGAGGCGACCTGACCCAGGGAGTCTCCCATGATCAGGGCTTCCGCACCATAGCTTTCTGCAACCCTCTCGGCCGTCGCCAGCATCAATCTCTTGCACAGTACACACTGATAACGCCGGTCGCAGGAGCGGGAGATGTCCGTCTGGTTGCTACCATGTTCCGCGATCAGCAATGGCATTTTCTGGCCAGTGGCTTTACGGAGCACGGAAGCGACATCCTTGACCTTCACCAGACTGCGATCGTCGCTGTAGGGGCGGTTGTCCATGTGCAGCAGTATGACCTCACTGCCACGCTCAGCCATCAGATAGGCTGCCACCGGGGAGTCTATTCCTCCGGAAATGAGGGCTATGGTCCTCATCTGCGCCTCAGTTGTTGAATCTGCTGATATCTATCCCACCGATGGTCGGGCCGCCGTACTCCTCTTCATCGTCGTCCATGTCCACGACCATTGTGAGCAGCATGCTGACCATCTCCTTCATCTGACGCATCTCTGCCTTCAGATCGTTGAGTTCCTTTACCAGTTCCTCATTCGATGTCATATCGTTTCCTTGACGTTCTCAGATGACCACTTGACCATAGTCGTCAGCGGTCTTCCTGGTGTAGTACTTCTCACAACTCTCGCAGTACAGGCCTTTGTCCTTCTTGACCAGGTAGCCGCGGCATCTCATGCAGCGTGCTAGTATGACGCCCAGGTGGGGGTCGACGGTCACTATCTGGAGCGAGGGCTTGGTCTGGGTGACCTTACCGCGGATTATGTCGTTCTTGCGGAACTCCTTTGAGACATCCTCGGTGTAACCCGGGGATATCTTGGACACATGTATGGTGCCGTAAGTCTCCCCCCCGACACCCCTCTTGACCCCTTCCTTGGCGACCACATCGCAGGTGGCCATTGTGGGTTTGGTGTCGGCGATGATTGCGAATACTATGTCACCCGGCCTCAGTATGTTGGGCGGATTAGGGGAGACCACCTTGGCGGTCATCTCATTCTTGTCCAGCTGCAGGTCGCCCAGCTGGGATGCGAAGATGACGCCGTCCTCATTGTATGTGCCTTCCGCGGCGAGGTACTCCTCCTCCACTGCAACCTCGTCCCCCGGAAGAACTTTCTTGGTATCTATCATGAGAATCACCTGATTGTTATCATCACTATATCGACGGTCTTCCTAGACCGACTATGGAATGTGAACAAGTGAGGGATATCGTATTTATATGCTTTGTGGAACCAAAGCTCCCTGCCCTGTTCGGCCACATACCTCTCCAGAAAAGTAAGGGTGCTGGCCATGTGCAGAGAGTATATGTTGTCGGCGCATTCGATCGCCTTGTCGAGGAAGGAACGGTCAGCTCTTCGATTCTGACATCCGAAAGGAGGGTTCATGACCACCGTGTCCGCCTTTATGTCCACCTCACTGACGTCCATAAGGTGCAGTTCCATCTCCGAACCGGACTCGTCGATGTTAACCGCTGCCTGGTCGAGGGCCTTCTTTGACGAGTCCACGCCAATGACCTTGTCGGCCCCCAGGATATGGGCTCCGATTCCCAGGATGCCACTGCCACAGCCCAGGTCCAGGACCTTGCGATCAGCGATGTTCCCATGGCCCAGTGCGGTGTACAGCATGTCAGCGGCGATAGGTGCAGGTGTGGAGTACTGCTCCAGTTCAGGCGATGGGTCGATGAAAGGGTCGACCTTCTGCAGCAACATCTCCAATTCCCTGAGTCTCAACCCCAGTCACCCTTATATCTGATGTATGAGGATGTATTCAATCGTTTTCAGCCCCTGCGGTCAAAATCAATTGGATACATTGAATGGTTTCCATTAGATGACGTTAATTTCATAATTTACTATCTATATGTCTAATATAACAATCATTATTAGATGTTTGAACAAAAATTTAAAATAGTGACATTAGATTCGTAGTTTGAACCGAGTGATACGTGAATACGTAAACATTCGATCGTCAAGGATGGATCGATATGGAACACGACTACTACCGTTCGGCCGCGCTTTCGCTACCGGAGGCGCCCCGCGTCTTCGCTGAGCAGAGCTATGTGGTCGATATACCGGATCAACACAAGCCCCGTATGGGCAGCTGTGGGATAGCGGGCTGCATAAACATTGACGGCTCATTGATTTCGGGTGCGAAGATAGAGAAGATGATCACAACGATGTCAGAGCGAGAGAACGGCCTGGGATCGGGCTTTGTGGCCTATGGGCTGTTCCCCGACTTCGCGGAGGAGTACTGTATGCAGTTCCTCTTCGAGAGTGAGGAGGCCCAGGAGCTCACCGAGGAGGTCCTTGGAAACTGGGTGTACATGATAAAGGACGAGAAGGTCCCCACATACCCCCAAAGGAGCATGAATCCTCCCTTCCCGCTCGTGTGGCGGTACTTCGTTCGCCCCAAGAAGGGGACCGAGGCCTACATCCGCACCGGCCTCAGCGAGGAGGATTACATGGTGCGTCTGGTGATGTCCATAAACGATGCCGTCCCTGGTTCGCATTGCGTTTCCAGCGGCAAGGACATGGCGGTGTTCAAGGGTTCCGGGTACGCTAGGGAGATAGCGAAGTTCTATGACATCCAACGTTACAAGGGTAGCATGTGGCTCTCACACTCCCGATTCCCGACGAATTCCCCGGGATGGTGGGCGGGGTCGCACCCTATAAGCATATTGGACTGGAGCGTATGCCACAACGGCGAGATCACATCATATGGTGTAAACCGAAAGCTGGTTGAGATGGCGGGCTACAAGTGCACCCTGTTGACCGATTCAGAGGTGGTGACCTATCTCTGGGACCTTATGGTGCGCCGTCACCGTCTACCGGTGACAGCCGCCGCCTTCGCCATGGC
This sequence comes from Candidatus Methanomethylophilaceae archaeon, assembly GCA_007117455.1. Lineage (GTDB taxonomy): Archaea > Thermoplasmatota > Thermoplasmata > Methanomassiliicoccales > Methanomethylophilaceae > PWHV01. The sequence goes on along the minus strand of SKGM01000050.1, from coordinate 16,001 downwards.
GCCTTGGTACTACCGGGACATCGAGCGCCTTCCGGACGAGGAGAGGCGTCTGGCGAACCAATTGCGGATAACATACAAGGAGGCCTTCCTCAACGGTCCGTTCAGCATACTGGTCGGTCGTAGCGAACCGGCCGTCACCATGATCGCCCTGGCGGACAGGAAGAAGCTTAGGCCTCTGGTCATGGGCGTTTCCGACGATGGCAACTCCGTCTACGCAGCCAGTGAGGAGTGTGCCATCAAGTCCGTACAAGGCGACGCCTCGATCTGGGCCACCCGGGCAGGTAACCCAGCGATAGTCAAGGTCGGCGAGGGTATCGTGCGTCGAGGCACCGAGGCGCCTTTCCTGGGGGCGATAGGATGAGGCCCAATATCAAGATTCCAGAGAAGTACCGTGTCGTCATTGACAATGATGCCTGCATAAGCTGTAAGCGTTGCATAAAGGAATGTTCCTACGGTGTGTTGGATTTCAAGGATGAGAAGGTCAAGGTGAAGGATGGATGTGTCTCCTGCCTGCGCTGTGTCATCGAATGCCCGACCTCCGCCATAGAAGTCAGTGAAAAGCCGTCCCAGTTCGCCCCCCATGCGGTATTCAGCCCGGAGATACGCCGAAGCATAATATCCCAGGCCAACTCCGGGGGGGTTCTGCTTTCATCCTGTGGCGCCAACGCCGAGTACATGGACATCTTCAACGACATCCTGCTGGATGCGGCACAGGTCACCAACCCTTCGATCGACCCCCTGCGGGAGCCTGTGGAGACCAAGACCTATCTTGGCCGTAGGCCCGGGAAGGTCGTGGTCGATGAGAACGGTAAGATAGACCTCGATGCCAGTGAGACGCCCATAGTGGTCATGGACATGCCGATAATGATCGGACACATATCCCTGGGATCGATCAGCTATAATGCCCAGGCATCCCTGTTCCGTGCCGCAAGCGAGCTCAACATCATCGCGGGCACCGGGGAGGGAGGTCTGCACGCCGACTTCTACCCCATGGCAAAGAACCTCTGCGCCGAGGTTGCCAGTGGGCGGTTCGGTGTCACCAGCAACTACCTACGGGAGGTCAGTTGCGTCGATATCAAGATCGGTCAGGGCGCCAAGCCCGGCCACGGTGGACATCTTCCGGGAGAGAAGGTGCAGAAGCTGATCTCCGAGACCAGGATGATACCGTTGGGTACCGATGCCCTTTCGCCATATCCGCATCACGACATCTACAGTATCGAGGACCTGCAGCAGCTGATATCGGTACTGAAGGAGTCCACGGAGTACAAGGTGCCGGTCGGTGTCAAGATCGCCGCCGTCCATAATGTGGGCGCGATCGCATCAGGCATCGTCAGGGCCGGTGCGGACTTCCTGACCATCGATGGTCTCCGAGGAGGCACCGGATCCGCCCCGCGGGTCATACGCGACCATGCTGGTATGCCCATCGAGATCGCCGTGTCCGCGGTAGATCAGCGCTTGGAGCAAGAGGGCCTTCGCGACAAGGTCACGCTGTGCGCCTCGGGCAGCATAAGGACTGCTGCGGACATGATAAAGTGCATAGCATTGGGGGCGGACGTCGTCGGCGTCTGCACCTCGGCGATGGTCGCCATGGGATGCACCGTCTGCCAGCAGTGTCATCGCGGCGCCTGTTCCTGGGGGATAGCCACCCAACGCCCCGAACTATCATCGCGCATCGATATCGATATCGCCACGCGTCGCATAGTCAACATGTTCCACGCCTGGAACGAGGAGTTGAAGGAGATACTGGGGGCGATGGGGATAGATTCGGTGGAGAGTCTGGTGGGTAACCGCGACCGCCTACGATACATAGGCCCCAATCCACGTATCGCTGAGATACTGGACGTCAAGCACTCCGGGGAGGGATGGGGATGAGCAAGAGGTCTGAGAACATGATGATCGATGCAGGAATGAGGAACGATCTGGGCCATCCCCTTGATTATCGGGAGTTGAACCGTAGGATAAGGGAGGTCATAGCCTCGGGAGAGGACAGATTGGTCCTGATGAACGTTATGGGTCAGAGGTACATCGCCTCAGCCACCAGCAACCCCCGGATGAGGATAGAGATACATGGTACCCCCGGTAACGACCTGGGGGCCTTCCTGAACGGCGGCGTCATCGAGGTGTTCGGCAACGCACAGGATGTGACGGCCAACACCATGAACGACGGCAGGATAATAGTGCATGGGAACTCCGGTGACATAACCGGTCTCGCCGCAAGGGGCGGGACCCTCCTGGTGAAGGGCAACTCCGGATACCGGGTGGGGATACACATCAAGGAGTTCGAAGGCAAGGGCCCCAACCTGGTGATAGGCGGTTATGTGAACGACTATCTGGGGGAGTACATGGCCGGAGGGACGATACTGGTTCTGGGTCTGGAAGTGGAGGGATCCCCTGTAGGGCTCCATGTCGGAGCAGGTATGCACGGAGGCAGGATCTATGTCCGTGGCGGCCTGGAGAAGCACCAGCTCGGGCCGGCAGCCTGCTTGGCGGATATGGACGAGAAGGATGAGAAGGTCGTTTCCAACCTCATAGATCAGTATGAGCAGGCATTCAACATCAAGGTCGACCGCTCCGTCCCCGTGAGCAAGGTGATGCCCCTGGACAGCCGTCCTTTCCGCGGGCACTACGACAGCACCACAATCTGAAAACCACTTAACCCGATTATTTTTTTAAAAAATTGAAAAAGGTGGGGTGGGTACCCCTTCAGAGCAGACTCTCCATGACCCTCTCGGCACGTTGGTCGATGGTCTCGATACCACTCACCTTGGCGGCATACTCCGTGAGGGTGTTCAGATCGCCTCTCTCTATGCAGTCCAGGCGGAACTTGCGTGATCCGGCCATCAACTGCTTGAGACCCTCGACGATCCTCTCGCTGAAGTAGGTGTACAGACCCACGGCGCCCCAGGGGAGGTTCTCTCCCACCACATAGTCGGGGAACTTCGCCTGCAGGTGCTCCTGGGATATGAAGAACTGCTTGGGACTGTCGCCGTAGAGGGCCTGGAAGTTGGTCGGGAGCTTACCCTGCTCGGACAGCTCGATGAAGAAGTCGCTCTTCATGACTGCCAGCAATGGGCTGCGGGCCATGGCTATGGACTTGACCAGAGGGCCGTCGCCAAGGTCGCTCCACGCCATCGCCTTGTACATCTGTGTCTCGTTCAGGAAGCCACCCGCAAAGGAAAGGTCTGGTATGTAACGCCCCTTCTTCTTGAGTATCTCGGCGCACTTCATGACTTCGGCGATGAGGTGGATGGTAGGTGTGCCCATCTCGTTCATCATCGGCACCGGGCTCATGCCGGTACCTCCGCCGGCACCATCGAAGGTCAGAAGGTCGATCTCCGCCTCGGATGCGCAGGCCATGGTGAATGCGACGACCTCCGGACGGTATGCACCGGTCTTGAGGAACATGTTCTTGGCCCCCATCTCCCGGAACCGGTCTATCTCCTCCAGGAAGCCCTCCTTACTCGGGAACCCTACTCTGCTGTGCCTCTCAAAGCTACGGAACAGACCATCGTTGAAAGCCTGCCTGACATGGGGGTCCTCAGGGTCGGGAAGGACTAGGTACCCTCTGTTCTTGAGCTCCAAGGCCCTTTCCAGGCTGTTGAGGCGAACCTCACCGCCGATCGCCTTGGCGCCCTGACCCCACTTCCTCTCCAGTGCATCCACCTCCAGTTTGGACATCGCGTACTCCTCAACGTTGCCGCGACCGTCCTCTATGTTCGTCTGAAGGACGATATGTCCGTGCTCCCCGTCCCACATGTCAGTGAAGGACTTAACACGGAACTCGAGGTCCGGTGAATGCTGGACGTTGCCATTGGAGTATACGGCATCGGAGTCCATGCCACACACGTTCTCACCGATGACATGTATGACGCCGCTTATGGCCGCGCCTTTGGCCATGCCCTCCCAGTGCCTCTTGGCCACAGCTGTGGAACCCATACCGGCGATGTGGACCGGGACCTTCATCTTTATGGGCCTCTTGGACCGGGACCCGACGACGGTGGAGACGTCGGCGTTCTCGAAGAAGGCCTGGTCCGGGTCGGCCTCGATCCCCTTGGCATCCAAGAGCTCCGCCATGATCTGGAAGTGAGACCAGTCCAGGAAATAGTTCTTATTGGCGCCGGCGATGCTCCTGCCGAAGTGCTCGGGACTCGGGTAGAGCACCTCCCTGCCGCGGAAGGCTGATTTGCCGACCTCGCACAACACATTGCATCTCTCAAGACAGATAGGACACATACCGTTTATGGGGGCGATGTCCTTCACCCTGGTGTTGGTTCCAGTGGTGGATCGTGAATTCTCTATGATGTTCATTTTTGCCACCCGGTTTTTTGAAAGTTGAATGTCAGGATTCTATATTAATCATAGGTTCCTTTTCATAATCCCTTGATAAGCCCTAAAGACATTTGTTCATGTAAACCCGGTTTTAATGAACAAAAGAGGAGTGAGGTGGACTCACTCGAAGAGATAGTGGGAAGGGGATTCCGGGCGGGGTGAGAAGCACGACTCGGTCTCATTCTCCAGATCAAGGGAGTGCTTCTCCGCCATCTCGGCCACAATCCGCCTCATGACGGTCTCCAACTTCACGGGAGGCGACTCCACTCTGGCATTCAACACCATGCGCCCCTCGCCGGTGAAGTATCTTGAGCCATGGATCCCGTCGACCTGCATGGACTCTTGAACCAGTGACATCTTCGCCGCCGCAGACTCGGAGCTCAGAACCATCTTAACGTGGGCTATGCTGCGTGGTTCGTACTCCTGGGCCACCGCTTTCATGGTCTCGGTGATCAGGGAGTACATGTCCACGCGGTCCCCGCTCCTTATCCTGTAGGTGCTGGAGTACCATCCCAGGCGGGCCTTCTCAAAAGCGAAGCGCTTGTTCTCATCGCCCACTGGCAGCTTGTCACTCTTCCGGTCGGAAAGTGCCATATCCATTATTGCCCCCATGTTGCGCAGGTCCAGAGAGGAGGTCTCGATGATATCCGCCTCAGGGACGGTCCTTACGATCTCCTCCCGGATGCGGGACATCTGATCTTGGTTCACGCGGTCCGCCTTGGAAAGGATGACAACCTCCGCCTCCTTCAGCTGATGGGAGGGTATGAGACCTTCACTACCGCCCCCATCCAGATGTGACAGTGCACGCAGACAGTCCACCACCACACACAACGGGGCCACATCGAACTCGTCGGGATAGAGGCTCTTTAAAGGCGCTACAACGGAAGCCAGTATGTTGGTGGATGTACCGATCGGTTCGGCGATTATCACATCGGGCCTGCCCATGGAGACCAATGACCTGGCGTTGTGCACGAACTCGTCGAAATTGGCGCAGAAACAGCCGCCCAGGACCTCTTGCACATTGAAACCGGAGTCCTTCGTGTACTCTGTGTCGACCAGGACGTCCCCCTGGTCATTGGTGATTATCGCCACCGATCTGTCATGCTGGTCCTTCATGGCCTTGGCGAGATTCACTGCCAGAGTGGTCTTCCCCGCACCCAGGAATCCTCCCAGGATCAGGAAACGCGTAGGTCCTCCGTCCGAGCTCATGAGGAGGGTGAAGGCTAACAATCGTATTATTCCTTTCCCGAGCCATCCATGGTGATGATGTTGCGACGACGCAGGAAGTGGCATGTCTCGCAAGGTATCGTCAGCTCACAAACCTCTCCGGCCGCCATCTGGCGGAGTGCGGCGATGGCTGCCATGTCCAGCGGGCGGAAGGGGGCGGTCCGGGAGTTGCGCTCCAAGGTCTGGACCTCCCTATCCTCCAGATCAAGCACCAGGCCTCCCTTGCTCAGGGATTCCATGCAGGATGCCGCCTCCCCCTCGCTGCATGAGTCACATCTCAAGCCCACATCCTGGACAGCACCGAACAGGCCTGCCAGAGGGTCTACCACGAACACCCTGCCGCCAGCCCCGATCGCCAGATACACGGCGTTCCGGTTGGCGGGGCCGATGTATTCCATCCTGGTCCCTCTGACCTTCTCCTCCTCCACAACCACCCAGAAGTCACGAAGATGATTGTTCAGCTGATAGACCAGCTGAGGGTACTTGATGCCCAAGGAGTCCGCGATGGCCTGTTTGGTCACCGGTTCATGATAGGCGGAGCGGAACAGCTCCTTGAGGATATCCTGTCTCATGGCATGGTCGGATATCGAGGTGTAGGTGGCGGGATCGAGGAACACGATCTCCATCCGACAGCTTTCCATGCTCTGAAAAGGAGTCAACTGGAATAATAAAGTTTTCACTCGTTTTTTACATCGAGTTCGAGAAGGTACTTGCGAAGCTCAAATCCCTGAGCACGGTAGAAGCCCATGACATCCTCGTTACCAGGGGTCACCGTCAGCCGTATGGCCTTCGCCCCCTTTCCATGGAGCCAATCTATGGATCTCAGCATCATCTCCCTCCCGATGCCGTTGCCACGGTGCTGCGGTCGGACATAGAAGGAATCCACCCACCCTATGCGGTCCCTACCGATGGTGCTCAGGCAGTATCCCAGTTGAACGCCCTGATCCATGGCGGTGACCAATCGGAGGGAACCGCCGTCGGACCTACGCCTCACGACCTCCATGCGACTCTCGAAAGTGACATCCTCATAATGATGCTGGAAAGAGGTGGTCACTTCGGCAAGCATACTCCGTAGCTCCTCCCACATATCCGCTATCACCGACAGGTCCCCGCCATCATCACATCGGTACTCGACCATGACCACTGGAACCACTGAGATAAAGATAAAACTAATTAACCCTCTAAGGAATCCGGTTGAAGGTGTGTTCAATGTCCACTGACATAGGTGATAGGGTGAGGTCCGCCAAGGAGGCGTACATCCGTTTGATGTCCGAGACCACGTCCCGCAAGGACTCGGCACTGGAGGCGATGGCCGAGGCGCTGGACCGGGAGAGGGAAGCCATCAAGGAGGCCAATGCCAAGGACATGTCCGCCGCCGAGGCCATGGTGGCGGATGGGAGTCTGACCACCGCATTGATGAAAAGGCTCAGGGTGGATGACACGAAGATCGACGAGATGATCGCGGGCATAAGGGATGTGATGAAGCTACCTGACCCGGTGGGCATGACCATGCAGGCCCTGGAGTTGGATGATGGCCTTGAGCTTTTCCAGGTGAGCACACCCATCGGTTTGATAGGTGTCATATTCGAATCACGGCCGGACGTAGTCCCACAGATAATGGCGTTATGCCTCAAGAGTGGGAACGCCACCATATTCAAGGGCGGTAGTGAGGCCAAGGAGTCGAACCGTTCCATATTCAAGATACTTACCGAGGCGATAGCCAGCGTGGAGGGGATGCCACATGACGCATTCCAACTCATGGAGACCAGGGACGATGTCACCGGTATGCTGGAGATGGACGCCTACATAGACCTGATAATCCCTCGGGGTTCCAACGATTTCGTGCGTTACATTCAGGACAACACCCGCATCCCGGTCCTGGGCCATGCAGCGGGGATATGCCACGTATACATTGACCGCATGGCCGATCCCAAGAAGGCCCAGGAGGTGGCTGTGGATTCAAAGATCCAGTATGCTGCGGTGTGCAATGCCGTGGAGACTCTTCTGGTACACGAGGAGGCTACTGGGATATTGGTCTCCGTGGCGGAGGAACTGGCGTCCAAAGGGGTGGAGCTACGCTGTGACCAAGCATCCAAAAGGGTGCTTTCCGAGGCGGGCGTGCAATGCGATGACGCCGATGAGGAGGACTGGGACAGCGAGTACAACGACCTCATACTCTCCATCAGGACCGTGGATGGGCTGGAGGAGGCCACCGCCCACATAAACAGGCACGGCTCCGGTCACACCGACTGCATCGTGACCGAGGACAAGGGGTCCGCAGAGAGGTTCATCGCCATGGTGGACTCCTCAAGCGTCATGGTGAACGCCTCCACACGTTTCGCTGACGGCTTCCGATACGGCAAGGGGGCCGAGGTGGGGATCAGCACCAACAAGATACATGCCAGAGGCCCTGTGGGCATGGAGGGTCTGATGATCTACAAGTATGTGGTATTGGGTGATGGTCATGTGGTGAAGGACTACTCCGGGAAAGGGGCGAAAGGGTTCACCCACAAGACCCTGGCCAAACGCCTGGAGATCAGGTGAGCCGTTATGCGCAGCGGGATCCTGGGGGAGATTGACAGTGTGGTCGTGAAGGTCGGGACCTCGTCCATAACCAAGGACGACTTCCAGGTGGACACGGAGTTCATGGATTCCGTTGCCCGTCAGGTCAAGTGGATAAGGTCCCGGGGCATGGAGGCCATAGTGGTGACCTCAGGTGCCATAGGCATAGGTCTGGACGCCATGCATGTCACACCGAAACCCAACGAGGTCCCGATCCGTCAGGCCGCGGCCTCGGTCGGTCAGAGCATCCTGATGCAGAAGTGGACCGAGAGCTTTGATAAAGTGGGCCTCAAGGTTGCCCAGGTGCTACTTACCTACGATTTCTATTCCGACAGGGTACGCTATCTGAACGTCAGGAACACCCTCAACACCCTACTGGAACATGGCGTGGTACCGATAATAAATGAGAACGATGCCGTATGCATCAAGGAGATAGAGGCGGTCTTCGGGGACAACGATACCCTATCAGCCATGGTCGCCAGCAAATTGGACAGCGACCTGTTGATAATCCTGTCCGATGTGGACGGCCTCTATGAACGCAACCCCAAGGTATATCCCGATGCCAAGCTGGTTTCCGAGGTCCATGCCATAGATGAGCATATAGAGTCATTCGCCGGACGTCCGACGACGACGAAGGGCGTGGGCGGTATGAGGACCAAGATACACGCTGCGAGGATATGCAACATGGCGGGCTGCCATATGGTCATAGCCAACCATGCCATCGAAGACGTCATAATACGTGTGCTGCAGGGCGAGGAGATAGGGACGCTGTTCGTTGCCGACGGGGAGGTGCGCCGGGTGAGGACCAGATGGATCCTCCTAGCTCACTCCAATGGGACTATTGAGGTGGATGAGGGGGCACGTAGGGCATTGGTCGAAAGGCACATGGGCCTGCTGCCCAAAGGGGTCAAGGAGGTGGAGGGCACCTTCAAAAGGGGAGATGTGGTGGACATCCGTTGCGATGGACAGGTGTTCGCCAAAGGGATAACCGACTACGACCACGAAGAGCTGCGCAAGGTCAAAGGCGTCCATACCAACAGTATAGAGTCCATACTCGGTTACAAGAACTACGATAACGTGGTGAAGGGCGGCAACATAGCCCTCAGGGTCTGATCATAGGTCGCAGGATGAGCAATCCTGGCCCTGGCAGTCGAGGTTGTCGATCATCCACTTCAAGGCCCAAGATTTCAAATCCTTGATTATCCCGATGACCTCCTCGCCGGGAGGGGTGAGCAGATACTCCACCTTCACCGGAACGCTCTGCGCATCAACCATCCTGACCACCAACCCTTGGCCCTCCAGCTCCTTGAGCCGGGTGGTGAGCACCTTGGATGTGATCCCATCAAGACACTCCTTCAGTTCACCGAAGCGGCGCCTGCCGCCTCCCTTGTAAATCTCCAGAAGGATGAGCATCGCCCATTTCCTGCCCAGATACTCCAAGGTCAGGTTCACCGTGCATCCTTGTTTCACAGTTACTCCTGAGAAACTCGAACATATTTATACATTGGTATACATTTGATATCTTGTATCATTATGATACCAATAGTGAGGAGGCGATATCGATGTACTGTTACCAATGTGAGGAGACAGCGGGCAACAAAGGTTGCACCAAAGGCGGCGTCTGCGGCAAGAAGGCCGAGGTCGCTGAGCTCCAGGACCTGCTGATATTCGTGCTTAAGGGAATATCCCACCGCACAACGCAGTCTGGATCGAATGAGGTTATCGATGATTTCATCGTGGAGTCATTGTTCTCCACCATAACCAATGCGAACTTCGATGATGAGTATTTCACCGCCCGTGTCTGGGAGGCATTGAGGCTCAGGGACTCCATCCCCTATGAGGGGAAGGGGCCTGAGGCGGCCGATTGGACGCCTGAGGACGATGATGCCATCATCGAGAAGGCTAAAGAGGTCGGGGTCATGGCTACCGAGAACGAGGACGTACGCTCCCTGCGGGAACTGCTGACCTACGGCCTGAAGGGAATGGCAGCGTACTACAGCCACGCCAAGGCCTTGGGATATGTGGATGAGGAGATTACCACCTTCATACGCGAGGGATTGGACTCCACCCTGCAGGACCTGACGGTCGACAGGATGGTGGAGTGGAACCTGAGATGCGGCAGCATGGGGGTCAAGACGATGGCCCTTCTCGACGATGCGAACACCAGCACCTACGGGCATCCGGAGGTCACCTCCGTGGACATCGGTGTCAGGAACCGCCCAGGGATATTGATCAGCGGTCACGACCTCAAGGACCTCGAGATGTTGTTGCAACAGACCAAGGATAAAGGCGTGGACGTCTACACCCATGGTGAGATGCTACCATGCAACGCCTATCCAGCGTTCAAGGGTTACGATCATCTTGTCGGGAACTACGGGGGGTCGTGGTGGCATCAGAAGGAGGAGTTCGAGAGCTTCAATGGCCCGGTGCTGCTGACCACCAACTGCCTGGTCCCTCCCAAGGATACCTACTCCGACCGCATATTCATGACCGGGGCGGTGGGATTCCCAGGCTTGAAGAGGATCGAGGCCGATGACAACGGTCACAAGGACTTCAGCCCCCTGATAGATATGGCCCTCGGCTCCCAGCCTCCCCAGGCGCTGGAGGATGGCAAGATCACAATCGGCCTGGCTAGGAACGTCCTCGCTGCGAATGCCGAGAAGCTCCTGGAGATGGTCTCCGCCGGGAAGATACGCCGCTTCATGGTCATGGCAGGATGTGAAGGTAGGTTCAAGGACCGGCAGTATTACACCGATTTCGCCAAGGCTCTGCCGGACGATGTCATAATCCTCACCGCTGGCTGTGCCAAGTACCGCTACAACAAGCTACCTTTGGGCGATATCGAGGGAATACCCCGGGTCGTGGATGCCGGTCAGTGCAACGACTGCTACTCATTGGCAGCAACCGCGCTCGCCTTGGCAGATGCACTCAAGGTCGGTGTCAACGACCTTCCGATATCGTACAACATAGCCTGGTACGAGCAGAAGGCAGTCCTGGTACTGCTCGCGCTCCTGAGTCTGGGCGTGAAGGACATCACCTTGGGCCCAAGGCTACCCGCTTTCGTCTCACCGGCGGTCCTGGACGTATTGGTCAAGGAGTTCAACATCCGCAAGAACACCGATGTCGAGCAGGACATGGCGATACTGCTGCCTGAGTGATGCACGTGAAGCGGGACATTATAACCATAGATCCGGGGCTTTGCACCGGTTGCGGGGACTGCGTCGAGGCCTGCCCCGAAGGGGCCATCCAGTTGGTCGCAGGAAAGGCGAAGCTGGTGGCTGACAACTATTGCGATGGTCTCGGGGCCTGTATCGGGGAGTGTCCCGAAGGGGCCATTTCCATAGAGCAGAGGGAGACCGAGCCTTATGATGAGAGGAAGGTGATGGATAACATCATCCCTCAGGGCGATGAGATGGTCAAGCAGCATCTGATTCACCTCCAGGAGCATGGGGCCAAGAAATGGCTGCAAGAGGCTCTAGCGTATCTGGAGGAGAAAGGCATCCCCGCTCCGAAGGGTTGGGACGATGCCGGGGACGATGACTGCTCCTGTCTGACCCTCCATCCTCCCATGGAATCGTCGCAGCAGGTCCAATGGCCGATACAGCTCCAGCTGGTAGCGGTCCGGGCCCCGTTCCTCAAAGGTAAGGAGCTGATACTCGCCGCCAACTGCAGTGCTTTCGTCAGAGGGGGGATAAAGGACCTCTACGGGAAGAGCGGGGCCTTGGTGACCGCCTGTCCGAAGCTGGACCGGGACGTGCCACAGTATGCGGAGAAGATAGCGGCCATCGTGGATGACGGCGGTGTGCAGGGGATCACCGTAATCACCATGGAGGTGCCCTGCTGCCACGGTCTGGTGAAGTTGGTCAACAACGCCCGTCAGATCGCATCCAAGGATGTACCGGTGAACCATCTGACCATCTCCCGCGAGGGTGAGCTGATCTCGATGAAGAGGATCTGAGTGTTTCTCACAAACCCCTTCCCAACATCACTTTTTCCACTTCAGCATCACTTATCCAGAAGGCATAGGCGCCTTTATCGCAAAGACAGGTTGCCAATGCCGGGCTGTTACAGATGACCTTCCGCCCCCTCATCTCCTCAATCAGAGACAACGGGCATCTATCCACGAAGACCCTACCGCAAGACCTGAGAACCGTTCCAGTCTTCGGTGATTTGTCATCACATAGGGAGGATATGAACGACCAGACCTCGATGGTCGGATAACGGTCAGCAACCAGCCTCGCCCATCTGTTGACCTCCTGTTCGGAAAGATGGGGACATCCCAATATCAGAAGGTCCCCGTCCTGCCGAGGCTCCATCTCTTCCACCAGGTCGATGGCGGAAACGTGCTCCAAGCCTCGGGGGATTTCCGGTGATGCAGAGGTATGGAACAGTGGTATGCTGTTTAGGGAGTTGATGGCGAAGGAGATTCCTTTGAACGCCCCCATGCCAAACCTGACCCCGCACAACAACGGCACATGTCCTGGCAGGTGGCGAGATATGGCCTCTCCCAGTCGAAGAGGCTCTACCGATGAGGCTTCAGCCACGGCTATGGTGGATTCTCTACCCGACGACATATGCAGAGGGCGCTCCGGGGTCAGACCGGTTATGGCGGCTGCAAGGGCGCTGTCAAAGGTCTCGATGCCGCTCCGGGCACCCAGGGCGGAATTGACGAAGGCGCAGGCCGCCCTACCTCCCCAGGCGACTGATGAACCTTTGACGACCCTCTGCCCACAGAGATAGGGGGTGCAGCTCCTTACTCTGAAGACATCTGAAGCCTGGACATCGACCAGAGGTCTCCCCGGGTTCAACGATGTGGGGACGACCAGGTCGTCGAGGGTCAATGAGGATAACAGGGATCTTCGTCCAGATATGTCCCAATCAGGTATATGGGCCGATTCAATGGGTATCAATCGCTCAGAATCGGCCATGTCCCCAAGAGAGACGAGCGCCTCCATCGCCCACGCCTTATAGTGACCCATTTCGCCATCCAACAACCGCTCCTGCTCCTTGGAGAGGTGCAATCAGCTGAACCCCCTTACATGGAGCTCCATCACACTGATCGAAATACCACCGACCGATGTCTTGGGAACCTGCAGGCTAAGCATCCAATCAAGAAATGAAATCCCTTGGATGATAATGATTTTGATTGTCGGTGAAAAGTCCGGACCGGATTGATGGGAGGATGGTGGGCTCGGCCGGATTTGAACCGGCGACCTACGCCTTGTAAGGGCGTCATCATAACCCCTAGACCACGAGCCCATTGAGGTCCCGCTTTAATTGTGATGAGGTATTAAAATATGATGCAGAACGAACCTGGACCATGTTTCCCGCAGGGCATGGTATCTGCGTTTTTCTTTTCTAAGGGGCGTTAATGTTCATTTCTACGATAATCGTAACCAATGAGGCTAATAATCTCCCATAAAGGACAAATCATAACGTAAAACAACGCAATGATAATTATAACGTAATGATAATGATTATTTTACACATCAATTATAAATAAAGGCTGTTTTGTAGCTACAACCGTAGCGTCCTACCTACTCGACGGCGGTAGCCCCGGGGCTTGAGGTAGGGTGACTAAGGAACGGAGCTGATACATGACAAACGAACAAGAGGCTGACAACCCGTTGCGAGAGAGGAGAATCCTCCTGGCATCCGATGGGTCTATGCCTGCCATCGCCGCCACTAAGAAGGCGATCGACATGGCGGTCCTGATGGACGCGGTGGTCTACGTGACCACCGTGCCTGAGAGGACACCCCAGACGATACTTGAGCAGATTAGTGACCATGTTCAGGACATGCGTTACACCGGCCAGATGGCTGACGGGTTCGAGGTGGCAAAGGAATACGGCATCCTGAAGGATGTGGAGGTCCGTGAGGTGTCCATGGGTGCGGGACCGATCGTCGGTTCAATACTCAAGGCTGCCGACGAGATCGAACCTGACATGATCGTGCTCGGCAACTCCGGCAGAGGAGGATGGGAGAGGATAACCCTCGGCAGTGTCGCCGAGGGTGTGATGCGTCACTCCCGCTACCCGGTCACCATGACCAAGGGTTGGGACGATAGGGAATTGGGGGACATATTGGCAATCGCCAAGGGTCTCATCAAGCCCTCTCTCGACTTCACCCGTGAGGCCAAGCCCCGGGGAATAACCGTCGTGGACCTAGACCTGGGAAGGAGACTCGGGATATCATTCCTGGCGCTGCTCACCTTCCTGGCACCGTACTTCGGCCTGGGGATATTGAACACCTTCTATACCGACACGGCGATGACGATAGTCTTCGGCGGGTTCACAGTCGCCATGATATGGATCATGGCGCTGTTCCCCCTCGGCATCCTGACCGGTATAGGATTCCACCGCATAGCGAAGGCGTACGACTGAGGTGATGAGAAATGACCAACTACGTTGCATTATCCATAGTCTTGGCGCTTGTCGCAATCTCATTGCTGGTGGCTATATACTCCCGGCGCTGGTCCCGTACCACCACCGAGTTCTATGTCGCAGGCAGGAAGATTTCCTGGCTGCAGAACTCGTTGGCGCTGACCGGTGATTACCTCTCAGCAGCCAGTTTCCTCGGTGTCGCCGGCGCCATAGCAGTCGTCGGCATAGACAAGGCCTGGGACGGGCTGGGGTATTTCGGAGGATACATAGTCCTTCTGATGCTCCTCGCCGTCCCGCTGAGGAAGATCGGGAAGTTCACTGCCCCCGAGGCTCTGACGACCCGTTTCACCGGGAACCGTATGATCCGATTCAGCGCCATGTTCAGTGTCCTGCTGATATCCACGTTCTACATCATACCGCAGTTCATCGGCGCCGGTGCGCTGCTGCAGCTGCTGCTGGGGTGGGAGTACACCTTCTCACTCATAGTCATCGGTGTGATTGTCATTTCGTACGTTGCGATAGGTGGGATGCGGGCCACGACCTACAATCAGATCATACAGGGAGTCATCCTGTGGATGGCCATGGCCTTGATACTGATCCTGACGGTGATACAGTTCTTCGATGGCAGCTTCAGCGCCATCCTGAACAATGCTGGTCTTGCAATCCCGCCGCAGTTGGCCGCTGAGTTCCTGACTGATGCCGATGTTCCGACACTGGAGGCCCTTACCGCCGGTCAGGCCGTCGCCCACGTGTCCACCGCGCTGACCGGTTCACCGGTCGGTCTGACAACAGGCATGACTCCCGGCGTCTTCGCTGACGGCTGGATGAACACCATGGCCCTGGCCATCGGTCTGGTCTTCGGTACCGCCGGTCTGCCACACGTCCTGATACGCTACTTCACGGTCGAGAGGCCTGAGGACGCCAGGACCAGCACACTCGGTGTCCTGTTCCTGGTCGGTACATTCTACATGATGGCCACCTTCGTCGGTCTCGCCGCCATGTACCTGCTGTACCCAGACCTGCTGATCTACTTCATCGAGGGAGAGGCATCCATAGCCCAGAACATGGCTGTCCCACTGATGGGTCAGATGGTCGGCGGCCATCAGGGCGGCGGCAACATCATGCTGGGGATAGCGATAGGTGGTGCTTTCTGTGCCATCCTTTCGACCGTGGCCGGGCTGCTGATAACCATCGGCACCTCGTTCACCCATGACTTCTACAAGGAGGTCATCAACCCGGCAGCCGATGAGAGGAAGCAGGTCATGGTCGCCAAGATGGCCATCGTCGGGGCTGGCAGCATCGCTGTCCTGTTCGGGATCAGCCTGGCTGATCAGAACGTCAGCTACCTGGTCACACTGGCATTCGGCATCGCAGCCAGTGTCTTCTTCCCAGTCCTGTTCCTTTCGGTCTGGTGGAAGAGATACACCAGCCAGGGAGCCCTGGGGACGATACTCACCGGTATCTTCATATCGGGAATATTCGTCATAGCCAGGCTGTATG
>SKGM01000053.1 GCA_007117455.1 Candidatus Methanomethylophilaceae archaeon | reverse complement strand
GGCAGGTCTTCCCATAATGTCCTGTTATGCCAGCCCGGTGAGGCGGTGCGAAGAGACCGCAGAGCTGATCCTTGAGGGGCATGGGACTGATATGCCGGTGAGGAAGATAGAGCTCCTGGGTCACATAGGTCCGTTCATAGACGATGAGGAGGCGGCGGAGATCACGTTCCGCCTCATGCATATGCGGGACATTTGCAACGGACTTCTCGAGCGGAGTCCGGCGCCAGGCTTCACCGATATAATGACCGGTCTGAAACCCCTACTAGATGAGCTGCATGGTCAGGAATGGGGAGGGACTTCATTGGTAGTCACACACGATTTCTTCGTCGCATCCATCGCGGGGTTCGCGTTGGACGTCAGCTTCCGTGGCCAGGACTGGATCCATTTCGTGGAACCGCTCCTATTACTCCGGGGCAAGGATGGTACTATAGTTTGGTTCCGAGGCGATGAGGCCCCCCTGCCCTGCTGACCATATTCGTTGACGACATCCAGAAGCCATGTCCATTTTCCACAAGGATAAGATACCAGGTTCCATCAGTGTTCTTCTTCGGGCGGCAGCGTCGACACCGGCCCCAATCCTTTCCGATGGTCCGTTTGTTTCACGATCCATCCATGTGAGCCTCCCTCAGTAAGGATAGAAGACGAAGAAGGCGACACTCATCAACATCAATATCCACATAAGAGGGCCTATCTCCTCGGATTTACCGCTGAAGACCTTCCCCAGGACGTAAACGATGAACCCCGCGCATATGCCTATGCCGATGTTGTAGGTGAACACCATCAGGCTCACAGTAACGATGGCGGGGAAGAAATCGGTCGGTTCATGGAAGTCGATCCGTCGAGTGGCGGTGAACATCATCATCCCGATCACCATCATCGCGGGACCGGTCACCTCCGGAGGGATCATGGTTATCACAGGTGTGAAGAGCAATGAGGCCCCGAAAAGGAGTCCCACCACTATGGAGGCTATCCCCGTCCTCGCGCCGCTCTTGATGCCGGATGCGGACTCCACGAAAACCCCGCTCGACGTGGTCCCCACCGTCCCGGCGAACATTATGGTGAGGGAATCGACGGTGAAGGGCCTCTGTATGTCGATCAGTCGACCCTCCTCGTCCACCTGCCCGGTGTCTGAGCCCAATGCGACAAGTGTCCCCATGGTGTCCACCACATCGAGTATGAACACGGTCATCAGGACCGAGAGTATGCCGAAGGTCAGCGACACCTCCCATTGGAGTAGCACCGGGGAGACGTCAGGAGGGAGGGATACCACAGAGGCGGGTGCGGAGACTATCCCCGCCAAGAGTCCTATACCCGTGCATAGAAGCATTCCAATCAGTATTGCACCCTTGTACCCACGCACCGTCAGCACGCTTATGGTCAGGAGGCAGAGTATGGCGAGCATGGCGGCCGGAGAGCTCAGGTCGCCGATCGCAAGCGGCGTGGCGGTCCCTGTGACTATTATCCCCGATGAGACTGCACCGACGAAAGCTATGAAGAGCCCAATCCCCACTGAGAAGCTTATCTTCAAGGTCATGGGGACAGCGTCACCCAAGGCCCTTCTACCGCCAGTTAGGGTCAGTATGAGTAGCAGAACCCCGGAGACGAAGATGGTCAACATCGCCGTCTGCCAACTGTACCCCATGGTGCCGGTCACGGTATAAGCGACGAAAGCATTCTGTCCCATGTAGGGTGCGATGGCATAGGGTCTGTTGGCCAGGAGACCCATCAGGATACAACCGAACATCGCCGTGAGAGCGGTGGCGACCATGGCGGGCCCGAAAGGCATGCCTGCGTCCTGCAGTATGGTGGGGTTGACCACCACTATGTAGGCCATGGTCATGAAGGTAACTGCACCTCCGAGTACCTCGCTCCGCATGTCAGAACCCCGCTCCGTCACAGCGAAACGCCGGTCCAAACCCTCCTTTATAGTTGTCAACGGACTTGGTTAGCGATGAACGATTATTTTAATGGCAAAGGAGATTGATTCCTCGATATCATGTGCGGAAGGTTCGCGTTGGCCCCTTATGAGGATCTATCGACACGATATGCTGTCGAAGGCCTGGAACAGCCAGTTCCCCGGTACAATATCTCGCCGGGACAGGATGTACTCTGCATACTCCAGGGCCGGAGGGCAGGCTTCATGTTCTGGGGGGTCAGACCATATGGCAGGTCCCTGATCAACGCCCGCCTGGAGACGGTGAAGGAGAAGGCGATGTTCTCGCGCCTCATTGAGAACGGTAGATGCATCATACCCGCCACCGGCTTCTATGAATGGGACGGTCAGAAGCGCCCCTACCTGTTCTCCACAGAAGGGAGGGTGATGTCCCTGGCCGGACTTGTGACCGAGCGCAATGAGGTAATGGTACTCACCCGTGAGGCCCAGAGTCCGGTCGACAAGGTGCATGGCAGGATGCCATGCATTCTACTCCCAGAGAAGGAGGATGCCTGGTTGGAGCCAGATGGGGCTGACCCGAATAAGATCCTTTCATCAACACCGGAACTCGAAATGATTCCGGTATCCAAGGAGGTGAATGATGTTCGAAACGATGGCCCACATCTGATCGAACCCATCCAGACCTTGGACTCATTTTGATTATGACGACCTACGAGGGTAGTTTCAACCTGTTATCATAACGGCTATATAGTGCGTAAAACAAAGCATTTATCGAATCGAATGGACCGGAAAGGCGCGGTGGTATAGACCTACCTACGAGATAAAATTCGTGGGAATTGCCGCTGATGGACTCGATGCTGTCCCTCCAAAGGTCAGACAACGATGTCTAAGGTCGTCATGACCACTCCGCTCCGGCAATCCTTCGAGGATCAAACCACTTCTTTCAACCTTTCTTCAGCTTCCTCTCAATCATTGTCTGTTCACATCACTTTCAAGGAGGGTAGGATAGAGTTAAATAAGCCGTAAGAGAAATGTCATATTTGCACGAACGGACCGAAAAGGTATGATGGCGTAGACCTCCCTGCGAGACAAAATTCGTAGGAGTTGCCGCTGATGGATCGGGTACAATCCCTCGGGATTAAATGACCTCGATCTAAGGTCGATAAAACCATCATGCTTCGGCAATCCTTCGGAGCCAAACCTCCTTTTCCTGTTTCTTTAAATCTTCGAGATTCCATCTGAGGTTCCGAATCTATATACCAGATCATTACTCAAGGATGCGTGGATAGCCTCATAATTCCGGAAATACGGTAGTATCCCCTCACCCTTGCGTATCAGGTTCTCAATTCTGTTGCTCACCTCATCATCCATCTTGGTGAGGACATCCTTGAATCTATGCAACGGGTAGGTCGAGTAATAATCATGATTCCCCAGAGCGTGGTTGAGTATTATCCTCGCCCTTTCGTTCTCTTGGATGTCAAGGTATTCCTTCCAAAGGATGTTCTGCAGAGGGTCGGAGTCCTCCGCTGTTATAAGGGCGCCCAGGCGGATATCGATGAGGGTGTTGACCTCCTTGATGAGGAATGAGATTCCCACTATGCCTTCCCGGAAGTTCTCGTATGCCGATTCGAACTGGAGTATGGAACGGAATATGTTCGGATGTCGGTACTCCATATCCTCGACTCTCATAGGGCCGAACATGTTACGGACATTGATGGTGACGGCCTCGCGTGCGTATCGGTTCGGATCGATGTCCGACATCCTCGAAGGGAGCGTGGCCATGGTCTGATGGTAGTTTACGAATGCCGAGATGAGGAACTTCTGGCGGAAATCCATCCCTTCCTTGATGTTGTCGAGTTCGAACTGGGTCAGGGTTATGCTGTCATCAAAACGGTTCACGAAGATTTACAGGATCAACATCAACAACATGATGAAGGACAACACTATCACCGGGACGAAGATCATCTCTGGCGCATAGAGGGTCAAGGTGATGGATATGGTTATCAAGGAGATGAGGAAGTAAGGCGCCGCCTTCATGACCGCCATGGCGAAATCGTACTTCGATTCCATCTTCTTAAGTTCGATCCTCTGGTCACGATATATCTCCTCGAGTTCGGCCAGACTGTACTGTTGCATCCCTCAATCTCCGTTGTAATGGAACCTGCCATCCACATGCCTGACCATCATGCTCCTTGCTAGTTCCAGGTCCGAGGTCACTATGTCATCACGCGACAACAGATGGATGTCATCCTTGCCCGTGAGTCTGGCGAATGACCTGAGCTCCTCACCCATGGTGTTAAGGAAGTTTGCCAACCTCTTAGCTGAGTAATCTGTGACCAGGCGTTTCCTCAGTTCGGGATCCTGAGTGGTGACGCCGGTCGGACATTTACCGGTGTTGCATAGGCGGTATTGCTGGCATCCGATGGCCATCAGACAGGCGGTGCCCATGGCCACAGCGTCGGCCCCCATCGCAATGGCTTTGGCGACATCTGCACTGGAACGGAATCCGCCGGTCATAATCAATGTGATATCCGAACCGATGTCCTCAAGATGTCTCACCGCCCGGTCAAGGGCGAACATCGTCGGTACACTCGTGGAGTCTTTTATGTATCCGATGGTGGAACCTGTTCCTCCCGGACGGCCATCTATGGTTAGGAAATCCGCTCCGGACTCAACGACAACACTCACATCATCCTCGATGTGACCCGCGGCTATCTTTATGCCCACAGGCACGCCGCCTCCTGCCTCTCGCAACTCATCCACCAGATCCCTGAACCCCTCAGGACCGTCAATCCCTTCGAATCTGGCCGGTGAGATGATGTCAGTTTTAGGTGGGAAGCCTCTTATAGCTGATACCTCGGCGGTGACCTTCTCCCCGGGCAGGTGGCCGCCCATACCTGGCTTGGTGGACTGACCGACCTTCACCTCGATTGCCTGCACACGGGATACGACATCCTTCTCATAGGAATAACGATTGGTGACGTATTCGAAGATGTAGGCATCAGAGGCGTCGAGTTCCTCTGGAAGCACTCCTCCTTCGCCAGACCCCAATGCGGTTCCGGCACGGGCCGAGCCGTGAGCGAGGGACAACCTCGCTTCCTTGGATAGGGCTCCGAAACTCATATGGGATACTATTACTGGCATGGAGAGCCTCAATGGTCTTGCGGACTTGGGGCCTATCACCGTGTCCAGTGATACTCTTTCATCCTGGTTCAAAGGCAAGGATGCCGTCTGGGCACCCAATATGAGTATTGATTCCCAGGATGGTACAGGGATTTTCGTCCGCATAGATGTGTGCAGGCTCTCCGCATGGATGGCCATGCTGTGGATGGTCTCCATGTCCTTCTCCAGGTCATCACGGTAACGGGACCATTTGGATAGGTACTCAGCGAAATGAGGAAGGTCCTCGGATTTTATCGTCTCCTGCTCCTCTTCAATTATCAGGTGGTCCGGTCCCGACCCACAGAAGGGGCACTCCCAATCGGATGGGAAATCCTTCGGATAGGTTCCCGGAGGTATGGATGTGGATTTGTCGCCATGGGAGGGTGAATACTCATAGACATAGCAGATATCACAGATGTATTTCGTCATAATGGAGCCTCCGGGAGCTTATCTGATGGATGGTCAGTTGGATGACCGATCGATACGGACCGGCCTCCACCCATGTAAGGGATTCTTTCATCTAAGGTCCTTTTCCCACTATGCCTTCTAAGGCAGAATCGATCGAGATCCCATTTGTTGATGAGGGATACGGCGCAGAACCCACATAGACATCCTCGATCCACGAGCATCGCTCCCTTAACTGCCGTCGAAGGGTGACAGAAGGCACCAGGGGATGACCCCTCAATCGTGCTAGGACAGCGCGAGCAGAGGCAACATTCGATGACGAAGGCGACATCATGCAGCTGCATATGATTTGGAATCTGTTTTCAAGGATTAACCTTTATCCCGTCACAATGAGGAGAGGGAAAAAAACTCATAGATCGATTATTATTGCCTGTGTACCTTCTGGCTAGATAGGTCGGAACAAAAAATTTATATCTGTCTAGAATTAACAATAGTTTCAGGGCTAGTGCCATGAGTAGGAACAGGGTCTTGGAAGCATTGCAAGGGGCCAACGAAGGCAGACCGCCAGTGATACCCCCCTTCCAAGGCACTTGGGCTGTTGAAAACTCAGAATTGAGCCTTTCAGAAGCTATTGACAGTCCTGAAGACCATGCCAAGGTGCAGATCGCCATGGCCGAGAGGTGCGGGTTCGACGGCATAGAGGGTATGTGGGACTGGGTATGCATGGTGGAGGGCCTGGGGGCCGAGGTGAGGATAGGGGACGGCATGGGTCCTTTGACCACGAGTCATCCATTGGAGGATCCCGACATCGACCTTGAACCCTCTCCCGAGAGCGACCTGCGCGGGAAATCGAACCTGGAGACGATGCGTCATCTCGAGGATTCAGGCATGTACATCTACTCCACCGTTCCAGGGCCGTTCACCCTTGGGGGCGAAATGCGGGGATTGGAACAACTTATGATGGATATGATATTGGAGCCCGAGCATTACACCAAGGTCCTATCTGATTGTACTGAGGTAATAGCTGAATACGCTGATTTCTACTCTGAATCCTCAGAGGGGACCTTGATATGTGAATCGACAGGAGGTCCAGCTCTGCTTTCCCCTGAGGACACATGTTCCAATGTCCTGCCTTGGGTGTCGAAGGCGTTCAACAGGGTAGGGAACCATAGACTTCTGCACATATCCGGCGATCCCACGGAAATAATCGGATATGTACCCACGAACGAGATAGACCTCTTCTCCGCCGGTGACGGTATGGCGTTGGATGTCATGTTGGATAAGACAGAATGTGCCGTACTGGGTGGGATATCGGCCGCCTCATTGAGAAATGATGGATGGAGGGACGAGGTCAGGAAGCAAATTATCAATGCGATGGAAGAATCATCCCTTTATAGTGAAAGATTCATAATCGGGGCAACCAGTGACATCTCCCCTGATACACCCATTGAGGCCGTTGAGATATGGAGGCAATTTATTGCAGAAGGTGGAAGATGTTGAAGGGTGAAATAACCGTGGCGACTCATGTGGACAGAACTGATACAGATTTAGGTCAGGGTAAGTCGAGTAAGAGCAACGCCGTACTGGATGTCATCAAATCCAGACGTTCAATCAGGTCCTTCTCCAACAAGGCATTGGCTGAAGAGGATGAAAAGGCTCTGAAGGATTCAATACGGCGGGCGAGGGATGTAAAGGCCCCCCTCGGCACATCTTATGAGTTAGTTCAGATACCTCTGACCCCACATGACCGCGATAGGATGAAGATTAGCAGTTATGGCTTCATAATCGGCGAACAGGGCTTCATCGTCGGCATATGTGAGAACAGTAAGGATGGTTTGATCGATCTTGGTCATTCCATGGAGGCAATAGTTATCGACCTTACATCCCGAGGTATCGGAACATGCTGGATGGTCAGCACTTTCAAGAGATCGGCCTTCGATGACAAGATAGATCTGCAAGAAGGTCAGATACTCGCGGCAATAATTGCCTATGGTTATCCATCTCGCAAACCAAGCATCTTCGACAGACTGGCCAAGTTCTCATCCAAATCAGATCAGAGACTGCCCTTCAATAACCTCTTCTTCATGAATGACTTCTCCAATCCCATATATGAGGGTGAGTGCTATCATGCAAGACCTTGTCTGGAGGCCGTAAGGGCTGCCCCTTCCGGTTACAACAAGCAGCCTTGGCGCATCGTCGTGGAGGAGGGCCGTCTCCACCTGTACATCGAGAGGGTCCATGCATACGCCTCCAAGAGGCTCGGTTTCGACATGCAATACCTGGACATCGGCATAGCCATGAGCCATATGGAGGCCATTTGCGGCAAGGACGGTCATTGGACCTTCGATGATCCAGGTATAGAAGTGCCGAATCAGGAGTATGAATACATCGCCACGATGAACTATGGCTGAGTATTCTTGATCGATTCGGTAAAAAAATCATTGGAAATGGTTTGAACTCACCTAGGCCTTGCTGGCCACCCTCCTTCCCCATATCACCAGGAGTGTGGGCAATGCTATGGTGGCACCGATGTACGCATAGGCTATGGCCATGGCGGTTATCATGCCGAACTGGGCCATTGGGACCATGCTGGAGAAAGTCAGGATCCCGAATCCCACTGCGGTGGTCAGTGCTGCGCCGATGACGCCTCTGCCCGTGGCACCGGTGGTAACCATCACCGCCTCCTCCGGACTCAGCCCTCTCTTCATCTCATTGGCGAACCGATGCACGATGTGGATCCCATAGGTCACACCTATCCCCACCGTCAGAGAGGCGATGGTCAGCGTCATCACATTCAAGGATATATCCAGAAGGTACATCGAACCCCAGACCATGATGACGGACATCACGGTCGGCAGGGTGGCTAGTGCACCGAGGACGTAGGACCTCGTGAGCAAGAACAGCGCCACGGTCAGAATGAGAAGCGTTGCGGCCAGGGTGATGAGTAAGGATGTCATCTGATCCCTTTGCATCTCGTCCATTATTATGGCGTTGGTGATAACCATGCCAGTGGGGACCGCGTTCACGCCGATATCCTTCAGTGGTTCGATGGCGACATCGAGTCCGTCCCGGAGTGAGAGCGCCTGCGGGTCGCTGAGGCCCTCCTCTATAGGCACATTTATGCGGGTTATCGGATTGTTTTCCGCGTCCTCGCCTATCACCCGCGCCAATTTCAGGTCTATGGACTCATCCTCCATCGCCAGCAATATTCCTATCAGACCCTGCACATCCAGCTGGCTTGTACCTTCCTTGATACTGCCATCACCTGCATTGAACAATGTGACGTATGTCCCGTTGTAGGTGGCATTGTCACTTTCTTTGAAGATCTCGAACAGAACGGTTCCCAGATGAAGAGCTGAAACATTCCCGTTGTTGGTCCTCACATGTTCTACGTCCTTCATCCGATCCACAGATTGTTCCATGGCCTTTATGACCGCAGGGTCTGTAGCATCACCGTAGACCAGTATCTCCGCGTTGAACTGGCCGGTCTCCGCGAAATCGTCGAACAGGAAGGTCAGCATGTCATAGGCCTCACTGTCCTCAGGGAGGAAATCGAACACATCGAACTGGTAGGATACGTTGGCAGCGGCGTAGCCGAAACCTCCCAGAACGATAACGCCGGCCACCATTACGGCCACAGGCTTGGTTAGCGCCAATTTGCCCCCGATCATCGCAATCTTTCCAATGGCATCGTTCTCCTTGACGCTCCTCCTTCTATACCTGCGTATGTTCTCGGTGGAGAGTCCTTTGGATGCGGACCTACGGTCCCTTATAGATTGGACGGAGGGAATGACCAGGATCATGACTATGAAACTGGATACTATGCCCACCGCTGACAGTAGACCGAAATCAGCGATCATGCTCATGGATGAGCTAAGGTTGGAAAGGAAAGCTATGACGGTGGTGATGGTGGCAAGTAGCAAAGCCTCGCCAACAGATCCGACCGCGTTCGACGATGCCTCGACGTTCTCAACACCCTCGCCCCTCTCATCACGGTAGCGGTAAACAAGATGCAGAGCGTAGTCGATACCCAACCCGAGGACCAGTATCGGAACGGCAATGGAGATCGTGCTGACACCTATGCCGAAGGTGATGGCGGCCCCGAAGGTCCATAGGATGGCGAATATCAGACAGGCCACCGCCACCGCCATGTCCACGAAGTCACGGTACATCAACAAGAGGATGATCACCATCAGCAGTAGGGCCAGGGGGAACAATGTGCCAAGGTCACTGTCGGCGACGTCCGCCATCTCCATGATGATGGTATATTCGGCGAAGAGCTGAATCCGGTCATTGCCGCTCAGGCCTGTAGCGGTGACATTGTCAGCCAACCCCTTGACCCGGTCCTCGAAGACCAGCATATCAAGGTTATCGTCCTCTAGTATCTTGGTGCGGTCTAGGACGGTTATGATCATGGCGCCTTTGGCTGTGGCATTGGCCACATCAAGGTCCTTTGTGAACAGACCCTTCAAACCTTGGAATTGGTCCAAACCCATGAGCATGGTGATATTCTCTTTCAGTGCTTCTTCACTCAAAAATTCGAGCGTTGCCAACTGGACATCATGATCGGTGCTGTTGGCTAGCACGGAAATCATGGCTGAGTAGGGGTTCTGGAAGGAGTCGCTGCTTATCTCCGGTTTTATCAGGTATTCCTTGGCAAGCTGGTCATTGAAAATCGCCTTCTCATACTCGATGGCGGCCTTGAAGAAATCCTTGCTCAGGACATCATCTCCCCTGACAAGGCTGATCGAGGACATCTCGAACCGGAACACGTCCCTCAGCAGCTTATCGGCCTCGTAGGCCTCGGTCTGAGGGGTCATGTCATCCTCATCCAGGTCGAAGGTTATTCCGTTCGTGGCTATGGATGCAAAAGCACCCAGGGTGATCATAAGCACAATGGCTATGCAGACCCATGGCCTCTCAGCGACCCTTTTTCCCAATCTCTCCATGATCCTCATTTATTGCAACATCCTTGATCCTGTGATTCGTTCTCCTCTGAAAGGAGCACCGCTCTCCGGAAATGTGCCAGTTCCTCCCGGGGGATTAAATCGGGACGCAATGAGACGATGTTCATGATCATCACCAATATGGCGGCGGACAGCTCATAAGGTGTGTTGATCGAACCCTCCTCCTTCCCATCGGCGATCATCGCCAGATAATGTGGGAGGCCTTCCTGGATACTCTGCCTCAATACCTTGAGCAACAGAGCGGGAGCCACCTGTCCATCCTGTAACTCCCTGCCTATCCAATCAGTCTCCTCAACGTCGGCTATGGCCCTCTCAATGGCCTCGAACTTCTGCATGGAATCCAATCCAGGTAGTGAAGCGGCCTCGAACATCGCTGACATGTATTTGTCCTTTATGCGGTCCGCCACCTCGGATAACAGACCCTCTTTGGAATTGAAATGATGATAGAATGTACCTTTGGCGATATCCGCCCTATCAATTATCTCATTGACAGTGGTAGGCCCGTAACCTTTCTCCATGAAGAGCTCTGTGGCGCTCCGAAGGATCCTCAACCGAATATCCCTGCCCTCAACATCCATAATCCCGCACGGCTCCGCTAGAACGACGGTCTAATAGATTCAGCAGGAATAATATTATGTTTAAAAAGGTTTTGGAGCAAT
>SKGM01000048.1 GCA_007117455.1 Candidatus Methanomethylophilaceae archaeon | reverse complement strand
GCCATAGCGGCGGGGTCACACCCGGTCCCATTCCGAACCCGGTAGTTAAGCCCGCCCGCGTCC
Organism: Candidatus Methanomethylophilaceae archaeon; assembly: GCA_007117455.1. Classification (GTDB taxonomy): domain Archaea; phylum Thermoplasmatota; class Thermoplasmata; order Methanomassiliicoccales; family Methanomethylophilaceae; genus PWHV01. The sequence continues at coordinate 33,342 of SKGM01000048.1, read as the reverse complement.
CTGGCGGTACTGTGTTGCGCGAGCGCATGGGAACCTTGGGGCGCCGTCAGCCACTTTCCATCATCACCCTCCAAACCAAGTGCTATCGCAACCGATAAGTACGCTTCTTCTTCTAACATATCTGGATGGAGATATCCCTCGGTATCAGGGCCGGACTGTTCGTCCTTTTCGCGGCAGCGTTCCTTATTGGACTCTACCTCCAGCTCAAGCACTTCCAGCGTTCCAGGGATGAGCAGATAGATGCCAGGTTGGAGAAGGAAGAGCTCTACAACTCCATCGTAACCTCCCGGGCCATTGCGGACTCCTTGCGCAACCAGGGTTGCGATGTGGCTGATTCCGAGTATCTGGCGGAGATGGCTTTGTTGGCTTACGAGAAGCGTGATTACGCTCGCGCCTCGGAAATGGTGAAGAAGGCCAGGGAACAGATGTTCCAGGCCAGGAACGCTAAGGAGGAGTCGCCTTTCTCCGTTAGGATGGATGCCTCGGATGCTGATGAACCTGTGATCCCCCGGGCCAAGGTCTCGGAGAAGGTCATGCAGACCCGGTTCCTGATCACCCGGGCAAAAGCCGTTGGAGGGGAGGGCGTGGAGGAGAACGTCGCGGCTGCGGAGTCGGCCTTGGAGAGAGGGGATGAGGATGAGGCATTGGCCTGGGCCAACCGGGCCCGCCGTGCAGCAGAGGGGGCCGAGGAGTCTGTCGAGGATGAGGGCGTGGATGATCTAACGACCTGTCCAGAGTGTGGTGGTGAAGTGCCTCCGGAATATCGATTCTGTGGAACCTGCGGGCATAAGGTTAGATGATTGTCGAACCTTCGCTACGATAAGAATTTATAGGCTCCCCATAATCGGAGACATGGATGATTCTTGTCAAGCTGGGTGGTAGCGTTATAACCGACAAGGCCCAGTATCAGTCTGTTCGCCTTGATGTCCTCACACGTCTATGCCGGGAGATTGTGGAATCGGGCAAGGATGTTGTCGTCGTCCACGGTGCCGGTTCCTTCGGACACATAATGGCCCATGACCATCGTCTGGCCGAAGGCCACCTCGATGATGGTCAGATCCCGGCATTGGCCACCGTGTCCCGTGACGTGAGGCAGCTGAACCTTATGGTGATGGATGCTATGCTTTCAGTCGGCCTTATGCCCATATCACTCCCGCCCAGCGCCTGTGTCCTGATGAAAGGGGGGGAGATCAAGGACCTGGGTGCGGAAAGGATCCGCTCCTATATCTCCCTGGGCGCCTCACCGGTCATGTTCGGAGACGTGGCTCTGGACGAGTCCATGGGATTCTCAATATGTTCCGGGGATCAGATAATCGAGTCACTGGCGAAGGAGATATCTCCTGAGAGGGTGGTCTTCGTATCTGATGTCGATGGTATAATGGACCGGGATCCTGCCGACCCGTCTTCCCGGGTGGTCGAGGTCGTAAGACCTGAAGATGTCGAGGTCATGGATTTCCATGCCCGGGTCAAGGATGTCACAGGCGGCATCAGGAAAAAACTGAAGTCCATGTTGGGACTATGCACCCCGGAAAGGGAGTGCCTGATAATCAACGGGACCGTGCCAGGTCGGCTACTGGCAGCCTTGAACGGCGAGAGGGTCCTCGGAACCAGAGTGGAGTTGGATACCGATGAGTGACATTGGAAACAGGAAAGAGGACCATATCAACATCTGCATCAGTGAGGACATCACTCCCGGATACTGCTACTGGGACGATATCAAGCTCGTCCACGAGGCCCTTCCGGAACTGGATATGGATGATATCGATACCAGCGTCCGGGTGTTCGGCAGGAGGCTGGAGTTCCCTTTCATAGTCACCGCGATAACCGGCGGTTTCCCCGGGGCGGTGAAGATAAACGGTAACATCGCTGAGGCCTGTTCCCGACTGGGTATCGGCATGGGCGTCGGTAGCCAAAGGGCTGCGATCGAAGGAGGGGAGAGGGAAAGCTTCGAAGTGGTCAAGGACCATGATGTCCCCCTGGTGATCGCCAACATAGGCGCCCCTCAGCTGATAGTTCAGAATGATAAAGGTGCATTCACCGATGAGATGGTGGAGGAGGCCATGGATATGGTCGGCGCAGATGCCCTGGCCATCCATCTCAACTTCCTGCAGGAGGTCGTCCAACCGGAAGGGGACACCCGAGGCTCCGGATGCCTTGAGCGCATAAGGGACTTGTCAAGGGGGAGGAGGGTCATCGCCAAGGAGACCGGTGCTGGCATTTCCCGAGGGACCGCTGAGCGCCTCAAGTGGGCCGGGGTCGCAGGCTTGGACATAGCGGGGATGGGGGGAACCAGCTTCTCCGCTGTGGAGCTGCACCGCGCCCGCAGCTCCGGTGACAGGGCGAGAGAGAGTATCGGCAGTAGCTTCTTCGACTGGGGGATACCTGCGCCAGTCTCCGTCGCCTGGGCGGATGTCGGCCTTCAGATGGTCGCCAGCGGAGGCATAAGGAGCGGTTTGCATGTCGCCAAGGCATTGAGCATGGGAGCGACATGCGCTGGCGCCGCCAACCTGGTTCTCAGAGAGGCCATGCAATCAGCAGATGCCGTTGAGGAAAGGTTGTTGGATCTACTCCATGAGTTGAGAGCGGCGATGATGCTCACCGGGGCCCGGAACATGGAGCAAATGACTTCAATTGAGAAGATAATTACAGGTAAATGCAAAGAGTGGATTTAGAGGTTGATTGATATGGACATCATCGGGATTCTCAAAGCCAGGTCCAAGGACCTTGAGCCATACATAGTGAACTATCTTAGAGACGGTACGCCCGAGAACCTCATGGAGGCGGTGAGGCACTACCCCCGAGCCGGGGGCAAGATGATGCGCCCGGTGGTGGCGATGGTCACCGCTGACGCAGTCGGAAACAAAGGTAAGCAGGCCGCCCCGTTCGGTGCGGCGTTGGAACTGATCCACAATTTCACACTGGTGCACGACGACCTCATGGATAACGATGACACCCGGAGGGGGATGCAGGCGGTCCACGTCAAATGGGACATGCCTACCGCCATACTCGCTGGGGACGCCCTGTTCGCCAAGGCATTCGAGGTCCTTGCCGATCTTGACGTCTCCGACGAGAAACTCCGCAGTCTGCTCAGACTCACAGCCCAGAGCGTATGGGTACTGGCAGAGGGTCAGGCACTTGACACCAATTATGAGAACCAACCCAACATAACCATCAAGGATTACATCGGGATGGTGGAGAAGAAGACCTCCGTCCTCTTCGCCGCCGCTGCCGCAGGTGGAGCCATAATAGGAGGAGGGACTGACAAACAGGTCAGCGACATGTACGACTATGCCATCCTCCTGGGTATAGCGTTCCAACTCTGGGATGATGTGATCGGCCTCATCGGGGATGAGGAGGTCACCGGGAAGCCTGTCGGAAGTGACATAAGGAACGGTAAGCGGACGGCCATCGTCATCCATGCCATGAACAAAGGTGGACGTGGGCATCCGAAGTTCGATGAACTGTACTCGATCCTGGGCAAGGCGGATGCCAGCGACGAACAGGTCAAGAGGGCCATCGATATACTGGAAGAGGTGGGGAGCATCGATTATGCCAAGGACCGTGCCAAGCGCTATGCCCAATGCGCCAGGGACAAACTCGGTTGTCTCAATGATTCTGACCACAAGCGTTTCCTGATGGCTCTGGCAGATTTCGCAGTGACCCGTAAGTCCTGAGCGGAAAAGAGGCGAGGCGAAAGCCTGTGAGCCTCAATCGCAGACCAGCCCGGATCCGCCGATATTGAATGTGGCCGACCTGCCTTCAGGTATGCTACGGTGTTTCATAACAACCGCCCTACGGCGGTTAGGACCTGCCTTGTCCAACCTTATGATGGTCTTGGCGTTGTGGTGCAGCACATGACCTCCAAGGAACTCGAACGTCCCGGTGTCTATTGCGGTGTAGACCTGAGATGTCAGGATTATGGGCACGTCCATCTTGCGGGAGGCGTTCAGTAACCGCTCCGTCTGGATGATCAGCGACTTACGCACATTGTGGAGGTCGTCCCGGGCTCCGAGACGGTAGTACATGGTCATGGAATCGATGATTATCATTCCCACCTCGCTGTTCGATTCCACAAGTCTGACCGCATTCTCCACTGAGCGCGTCTGCTCATCGAAGTCGTGGACCTGGAAGAAAAGAAGGTTCTTGAGGACATCAGGCCCCGAAAGACCAGAGATCTGCGCCAGTCTCTCCATGGATACACCTTCGGTGTCCACATAGGCCACCTTGCGACCGCTAAGCGCCATGTTCTTTGCCAACTGTAGGCAGAGGTTGGTCTTCCCTGCTCCCGCCTCACCGTAGAACAGGGTCACGCAACCCCTCTCCACCCCTCCTCCCAGCATATCATCCACGGGAGGGCAACCTATCGGAATGCGGTCCACGGGAGGGAAAAAGGGGTAAGGGGTTGATAAAGCTGGTGTATCAACGTAGACGACCCTGGCTGCGGTCCTCCCCCGGATAATCCTGATCATCCATATCGTAATTGCCCGCCTTGACCTCCGACCCTTTGGTCATGAAGAAGGGGATGGCGAAGAACAGCGAGAGTATGGACAGGACGATCATCAAAACCGCCAGAGCCACCAGTATCACGATTATCCAGTAGATCACCGTTGGCAGGTTGGCCGCCACAAATAGAATAGCCAGTATCCCCAACACCGCAATCACGGCATATATGGCTACCAGTACCAGGCTGTTGAGGCGTATCTCCCGTTCCTGTTCCGACCTGAGGTCGTCCATGTTCATATCCTCCCTGCCTCGGATGGCATCAATTCCGCCCTCCCAGGCTTATGGTCGGGCTTGACCGGCTGGGCTTGGGCATGAAGGGATGCAAGGCTCCCGCCAGGTCCTGCAATGACAGAGATTGTATCACTATCTTACCGGGACCGGTCAGCGTGGTGACGAACAGTCCTTCCCCGGAGAACAAGGCGGTCTTCAACGAACCGGAAGACTGGATGTCGTAATTGACCGTGTCCTCCCAAGCCACGGCATGGGAGGTCGATATCTTGTACTGTTGACCCGGTTTAAGGTCGATCACCGTGAAGTCGCCTGCGGCATGGATGAAACATAACCCCTCGCCCGTGAACTTCTGCAACACGAAACCCTCGCCGCCGAAGAAGGCGGATCCCATTTTCCTTTGGAATGCCAGTTCCATGTTCACAGTCGATTCCGCAACCAGGAAGGAGTCCCTCTGGGCAAGCCAGGTGCTCTCACCGACATCGATGGCCATGATCTTTCCGGGCAGATGGCCTCCACATCCCACCACCCCGTTGCCGCCGCTGGCGGTGTAGTTGGTAATGAAGAAGCTCTCGCCGGTTATCATACGCTTAAGGCCTCCGCCTATCCCTCCTCGGGCCTTTGCGTGCATGCTGACATTACCGGTCATATATACCATTGCGCCAGCCTCAGAGTACATTGACTCCTCGGGCGAGAACTCAATGTTCACGAATTGTAGGTTGTCCCCAGTTATGGTGTATCTCAATAAATCACCGGATGAGTTTGGCCTTATGACATGATAAGGTTTTGTATCGTTTTCCCAAGATAATGACAAAAGGTTATAACAAGGGAACCGATTCTCGAGGCATGCGAACCGTGGAGAGGGGCGCTGAGGCGGTCGTCTCCGCCGGTAATTACCTCGGTAGGGATTCGGCGGTCAAGACCAGGCTGCCCAAGGCCTACCGCGACCCGTATCTTGACCGGTCACTGAGGGCATCCAGGGTAAAGAAGGAGGCCCGCCTTCTAAGGGAGGCCAGGAGTGCCGGCGTTCGTACACCGTTCATATACGACATAGATCTCGAGGAGTCCTCGATAGTCATGGAGATGATCCATGGTTCCAAGGTTAGGGATGCCTTGAGAAGGGACAACCCTGACTCGCAATCCATCTGTGAGAAAATCGGTGCCTCCTTGGCCAAGCTTCATTCCAGGAGGATAAGTCATGGCGACCTTACCACATCCAATATGATCATGGACGATGGTGAGCTCTGCCTGATCGATTTCTCTTTGGGCAACATGCCCGCCAGTGATGAGGACCTCGGCGTGGATGTTCATCTCCTGCGCCGGGCCTTCATGTCGGCCCATTCCGAGGTGTCGGATCTGTTCGAGGCTCTCATGCAGAGCTACAAAGATAACAATCCTGATTGGGAGAGGGTTGTGGCCAAAGCCGATGAGATCCAAAGGAGGGGAAGGTACACATGAAGATCAAGGTCATAACCTCCAACGAGGGTAAGATGAGGGAATACGCCCGATCATTGGGGGCGCTGGGTTATGAGGTTTGCAAGGGAAAGGTCCCCTATGATGAGATTCAGGCCGACACATTGGAGGAGGTCGTGTCGCATGGACTCAAGGTGCTCTCCGAGACCGAGGACTCTTTCATAATCGATGATTCAGGCCTATTCATAGACCGATTCGATGGATTCCCGGGCGTCTATTCCGCATATGCGTTGAGGACCTTGGGGAACGAGGGATTGCTCAAATTGATGGAGGGTGTCGATGACCGTCGGGCCAGTTTCGTTTGCTGCATCGGATGCAAGCTTCCGGGAAGGGATGCTTTCACGGTCTCAGCGGCCTGTGAGGGTCATATCCTTGAAGAACGAAGAGGCTCCCTAGGCTTCGGATTCGATCCCATATTCACAACGGATGGCGAGAGGAGCTTCGCGGAATTGGATATCGATGAGAAGAACCGCATCTCCCACCGCGGCCTGGCGGTGGCGGCATTGGTTGATAGGCTAAGGTCAGAGGAGGGCAGGTGATATGACGGGATTTGGCAGGGATGTATTGGTCACCGGCGCCGCTGGCTTCATCGGCAGCCACCTGGTGGATTCACTTTTGGCAAGAAGGGTGAATGTAATCGGCTTGGATAATCTCAGCTCCGGCAAGGAGGAGTTCCTTAAGGAGGCCTTGCTCAACGACCGGTTCCAGTTTCATCGCTTGGACCTCACCGAGGATGACCTTTCGGACATTTTGAAAGGTGTCGATGCGGTCTTCCATCTGGCCGCCAACCCTGATGTCAGGTCTGGGGCTTTGGATACCCGGTCGCATTTCGACCAGAACATCCTGGCGACTTACAGGTTGCTAGAGGCATGCCGGGAAGCGAAGACCCCCCGTTTCATATTCGCTTCCACCTCCACGGTTTATGGGGAGGTTGACATCATGCCCACACCGGAGGATTACGGCCCGCTACTGCCCATCTCGATGTACGGGGCCTCCAAGCTCGCCTGCGAGGCCCTGGTCTCCGCATACAGCCACCAGTATGGGATGAGGTCGGTGATGTTCCGCTTCGCGAACGTCGTCGGCCCACGCAGCACCCACAACGTGCTCCATGATTTCGTCCACAAACTGCGCCAGGACCCGAAGAGACTGGAGATCCTCGGTGCTGAGCCAGGGACCTCCAAGTCCTACATACATGTGAGTGACACGGTCAACGGAATACTGGTCGGGGCTGAGAAGGCCTCTGATATGGTGGAGGTGTTCAACATAGGATCCCGTGACTGGACATTCGTGAAGGACATAGCTGACATAGTGGTGGGGAAGATGGGGCTACAGGGCACGGAGTTCCGATGGACGGGAGGCGTAAACGGAGGGGGATGGGTGGGGGATGTCAGAAAGATGCTCCTGTCCACCAAGAAACTCGAGAAGCTCGGATGGGCCCCGGATCTGACCAGTTCCGAGGCTGTTGAGTTGGCAACCATGGATATCCTGTCCGAGTGAGGGCAATCTTTAAAATCCAGACGCCTCTTGTGGGACGAAAGAGGGGCCGTGGGGTAGCTTGGCATCCTTGTGGCTTTGGGAGCCACTGACTCCGGTTCAAATCCGGGCGGCCCCACCAGGTCCCAATGTGTTGACGTTCATTTCTGATCGCCTGCCTGCAGTCCGGTCACCATCCTCAGCGCCTGGATTAGCTCATCAGGCTTCTGTGTGCCGATGAGTACCCGGGAACCTCCACGCCTCTGTACCTGCACCCCCTGGTCGCCTCTCATTATGTAGGCCCATCCATCCAGGCCTCTTCTTATCCCTATGCCTCCATAATCCTTGAGCCAATGGTAGTTCCTAACCCAGTAGGAATCTATCTCCAACAAGGGCACCCGGAGGGTCTTGAAAGGGAAAAAACGGACGACCAGCTCCGTCTGGTCCACAGTGGTCGTCATCCTGGTACCCAACAATAGAGCCGGTAGCCCCAAGCCAGTGAGCAGGATCAAAAAGACCAGTTCACCATCGCTTGCGGGACTGTCGCCGACTGGCGTACCGCCTATGAGCTGCACCGCTGCGAGGTAAACCGCAAGTCCCACAAAGAATAGGACCGAGGGCACAGTTAGGAATGGAGTGAGGCGTTGGGACTCCTTGAAATTGACTGAACCGTGGACCATCAGCATAATATTCCGCACATAGGTATTAAACCTACACTAACGGTTGTTGCAATGGAGGCGGCTTCGGTTGCATGGGTCTTCGGTTTCTGTTCCGCGGAGATCAATCCTCGGAATCTTGGCCATAGTGATAGTGACAGCCCTGTCTATCGGTTCGATAGCGGTGAATGGGGTGGACCAGGCTTTCACTGTAGACCAGTTCTACCCTGACAGCGAGGCGGTCGAGGGGGGCGTAATCCTCCAGGGTGAGTTCGAATATCTGACAAATGTCGGTCTCCTGACGGAGTTCAGATGGTCGGCCAATGATCCTGATAAGGGCATCATAGAAGGGAACCTCAGAAAGGACCAGTTCCTGAAGGTGCTCGAGTTCGAGAGGTCCTTGGTGGAGGATGATAAGATAGGGCCCATGCTCGCCAGGCCCATCGAACCAGGGGCCACCATCGTGAGTCCTGTCAATCTTGTCTCCATCGCCCTTTACAACACTCAGATTGTTGAGAAGCCTGACAGGTGGAACCGCTTAGGACTGGACCTGGAGATATTGAAGGACCCTGAGACTGGCGAGCCCGTGATCGATGGCGAGGGCAATGTGACCCTTTATCCTCCTTTGACCTATGACAACCTGATAATCTTCATGGGATCGTCATACTCCCAGACATTCTTCATCCATATGGCGATCAATCAGATGTTGACCGGTGACATAGTGCCTGAGGAGTACCAGGATGATTTCAAACGTCTGTTCAGCAAGGACCTTCAATACCTTGGTACGCCTGTTAACGCCAGCGCCACCATGTCCTTCATCAGGATCGACCCCTCTTTGACCGGGGGAGGGTTAAACTCCTACAACCTGGAGATCCGTTTGTCTGAGATGGGAAAGGTCGCGAGTGATGATACTTTGAAGTTCACGGTCGTCGGCCAAAGGATCCTGGAACACGATATCGCCTCGTCGGCCTTCCAGGACCTCTTCCTCCTCTTCCCCGTGGTTGCGATTGCTACGATAATGCTGTTATGGCTCCTGCTCCGGGACCTTCCTTTCATCATCATGTCCTTGACCTGCCTAGGGGCAGCAATAGCGTGGGTCTACGGATTGGGTGCCGCATGGGGGATCACCTTCAGCCCCCTTGCGGTGGCAGTCCCGTTCATGGTCCTGGGCGTGGGCATGGATTTCTCGATCCACATGTTGTTGGGTTATCGGAAGCAACGCGAGGAATTCATGGATCATAATGACTCGCTGGATCATATGATGAGGAAGGTGGGCGGTGCCATCTTCCTCGCCACCGTGACGACATGCATCGCTTACCTATCGAACATAGTATCGGATATGGAGGGGGTGATTCAGTTCGGGATACTGAATGCGGTGGGCATATTCAGTGCATTCATAATCCTCTTGGTCATAGTGCCTTCTTTCCTGAACTTCAGGGCCCGCATTTCAGTTACTGCACCGCCACCCAGGACGCCGATGTTGGATACGGTGGTCAGGTCGGTTTGCACCAGGATAAGGGCGAACGGCCCCCGGTTGGTAGCCTTGCTGGCAGTTCTCAGTCTGGTCCTTTCCATGTACGCGGTCAACATCCAGGTCGATTTCCGGGCCAAGGATTTCATACCAGTAGGCTCGGAGTCGGAATACGCCATATACTACATCAGTGAGAATTTCAATGCCACGGGCTTCGTCACCGTGGATGTGCTGATAAAAGGGCCCATGGAGGATCCGGGTCTGGTGCAGAATATCCAGGATTCACTGGATATGATGGTCGATAACCGATACGTGGTCCAGATGGGAGGGTTGCCCAAGGTTAGTTCGGTATTCAGTGTGATGCGGGAATGGGCCAATGAGTTCTTCTTGGGGGATCCCCGATACGACGCCGACTTCGCTGACCTGTACTCGTTGCATTTCGATCCGGATGACGGTAGATACCTGGGCGATGCTGACACGGAATACCTGGCATCATTGATAGAGGCCGTATTGGACCGGGGCATGATGCGCGAGGAGTTCCTAGCCTACCGCAGCACTGACGGAAGGTTCCTCAGGTTGTCGGTTCAGGTCCAGGACGTGCTCGGTGTTGCCAGCATCCTCGACATGAGGGATAGTTTGGCTGATGACATGTCACCCGTCAGGGATGCCGGCCATAATGTCATTCTGACCAGTACACAGTTGATAAACTCGGATATAATCGAGGCCATGCAGGGAACCTTGGTCATATCTGTGGTCCTAACCCTATCCATGGCTCTTCTGGTCGTATGTGGTCTGAATATCCTAAGAGGGAGGGAAATGGTCATGGGAGTGATGGCGATCCTGCCGGCTGCGCTCACCATAATCTGGATATGGGGTTTATTGAACCTCATGGGAATCGCATTGAATCCGGTTACCATGACCGTGGCGGCCCTCATCGTGGGCCTCGGAGTCGATTACGGCATCCACATCACACACCGTTTCCAATTGGAGGTCGGGGGCAGCGGGATTGATAAAGCGCTATCCTTGACCATGGAGGAGACCGGGAAGGGAGTCATTATCGGGGCGGTGACCACCGCACTCGGGTTCGGTATGATGGGTATGATATCCATCAGACCGATATCGGAATTCGGATTGATAACCATGGCATCAGTGACCGGTGTGGCGGTCATGAGTCTATTTTTGTTGCCTCCGCTCATGGCCGCTTGGGCCAGAAGACGGGGTTTCAAAGACTGAGGCAAGTATGATGGAAGACTCCTCGGATCTCTTTTGATTCGACCTTGAAACCGACGAAAATCTCCGCCACATCCTCAGGACCCAAACGGTCATCCTTTGGAGGCCCATCTTCATCGTGGTCCTTCCGATGTTCCACTATATGCACTCTGCCTTTCGAAACAAGGGCCCTGGAGATCTCCTTGACCAGTGAAACAAGGTCATCGATCTCGTGTAATGTGTTGACCATCAAGACCGCATCAACAGTTCCGTCCTTGAGTGGCAGAGGTGGTGCCTTAGCCACGATTGTGACCAATCCGCTTTCCAGTCCCGCAGGAACCCTGGATATCAAATCGGATATCATGGCCTCCTCACTGTCAAGTGCTGAGACAAGGCAACCTCTTTGTAAGAGGGGTATTGTGACGTAACCGTTACCGGCACCGATGTCCAACCAATGTTCCCCCTGTTTTGGTTGGAGCCATTCCATCAACATAGGTATGGGTTGACGCCGGAACCTCTCTTCACTCCAGAGTTTCTCCCTTTTGCGGATATCGAAGACGTGAGGCATGGGGGGTTGATACCCATTTGGATATTTGAGTGGGTTCGCAACAATAGTTAAATGAACAACTACCGATAACCTCCGGCATGGGCGAGGTTCCAGAGGTCAACGATATAGCTCCCGATTTCACATTGGACACCACTGAGCAGGAAGGTTTCAATCTTCATCAGGCTGTTGAGGAAGGCCCTGTTCTGCTCTATTTCCATGTTGCTGCGTTCGGGATAAACTGCACGACCTTCATGACCAAACTCATCGAGAGGGCGGATGAATTCAAAAAACTGGGGGTACGTCTGATGCCCATCAACCCCGATGGTAAGGAGGTCCATATCAGTTGGTTGTCCAGGATGGGTTCACCCTTCGAGCACATCATCGATGAGGGGCAGGAAGTCAGCAAGAGGTATGATGCGATCGTCAAAGAGTCCCCGTTGGTTAAGGGGTTCACCAACCGTGAGTTCTTTTTGGTGGGGAAGGGCGGTAGAATCCTGTTCAAATGGAAGGCCGAGGTCCCATCACAATTACCTGAGGTGGATGATATCTTAAAATCCCTTGAGGAAGCTCTACAATAGATGTCCATCGACTGGTACCGACCGGATCCCTTGAAGGTCGGACAGAGGGCTCCGGATTTCGAGCTTGAGTCCACGGCGGGAAGGCTGAGACTGTGTGAGGAAGCTTACAAAGGCCCTATCATCCTGGCATTCTACATGGGGGATTTCGGGACCACCTGCTCATGGGTTTTGAGTAAGTTCCGTGACAAATGGCCTGAAATCAAGGAGATGTCATGCAATATCTGGGCCATATCCTGCAATGATATTTCATCACATCGTAGGTACGACTCTAGGATGAATTTCCCATTTCCACTGCTAGCAGATGTGGGGTCGAAGGTCATCGAGACATACGGATGTAAGATTGAGAACCACGACATCTATGCTGGGATGGCTGGAAGGGCTGTTTATGTGGTGGACGAGGATTGCAATATAGCATACGCATGGGCGGCGGAGGATGATCCTGCCCAGACACCCGACTACGCAGGCCTGATGTCCTTTTTGGAGTCCTACAGCTACAACAGATGAGCAGAGGTCACGGTGAGGTGGGCGGAGTCCCGTTGGACGTCCGTATCCCAGCTGTCTAGAACCAGCGCTTTTGAATGTATGGGGGAGTCCAGGGTCAGTGTCTCGTACTCACCGCCCTCCCCAGCGATGTTTATTCCGTGTTTTCCAACCAGAGGTCTGAGGTCGATGAAGGCATGGTCATCGAGAACCCTGCCGAGCCATTCCGGCCCTAGGCCATCGGCCATGACCGCAACGATAGCTGCTCTTATACCGGAGTCGACCAGTTCGTCCATCAGTATGTTTGGATCCTTACGCCATAATGGTGAGAACGTCCTCAGACCGAGCTCGTCGCACACACGGTTGATCCTGTCCCATTGGTAATCGGATGCCAGAGCCCCGGTCACCACTCCATCCACATCCAAGTTGCCCAAGGCCGAGGATAGGGATCGCAAGTCCTCTTCCTCGTCATCGCCCCCCTCGACCTGGACCAGGTCCTTGCCCAACGATTCAGCCATAAGGGGCATAAGATGCAGGTTGGGAGTATGGAAGACCCAGGAGTGTTTGTCACGTGGTACGATGTTGACCAGACAGGTGACCTCATGACCCTGCTGCTCCATAAGGTACAGTGCCAACATCGAATCTTTGCCGCCCGAGAAGAGTGAAGCCAACCTCACAGTACGAGAAGCTTTGCAAGGGTATATCAAATATTCCGAATCAGATTTTAAGGTGAGGAGCGTATTGAGAGGTCATGTACTGCCTCCGTTGCGAGAGGGAGATCCCCGATGATGAGATGGATAAGAAGAACGAGGAGCTCAAAACCCTCTACGGCATTGATTCATTGGAGAAGGGAGAGTGTCCGGTCTGCGGCAATCAGATGGTCAGGGGGCCCCCGGTATGAGGATAGAGGATATGACCCGCGACGAGTTCAGCGCAGCGATCGACCGCGACCCTGTCATCATAATCCCCTTGGGAGCCACAGAGGCACATGGCCCCCATCTGCCTTTGGGGACTGACAGCATACAGCCAGAGTGGGTAGCTGATCGTCTGGCACAGAGGATCGGCGGGCTGGTGGCGCCACCCATACGCTACGGTATGCATTCTTCGACCCGGAACATGCCGGGAACCATCGACATATCCTTCGACACCCTCCACCACTTGATACTAGACATACTGGAGTCACTGGTCAGGAACGGCGTGAAGAGATTCTTATTACTCTCCGGGCATGCAGGCGGATCCCACATGGCCGCCATCAAGGAGGCCTGCAGACGCGTTGCCATGTCATATGGGTCCCGCATAATGCTATTGACCGATTATGAGATAGCAGATGAACTGGAATCCCAGCGCAGTGTGGGGGCCAGGGACGGCCATGGAGGGGTGATAGAGACCTCCAGGGTCATGCATATCCGGCCTGAACTGGTCAAAGAACAGAGAGGCAGGGGAGAATTCATAAGCCATGGATACATGGTCATGCCTGACCCGGAGCGCTGCTTCCCGCAGGGTTTTGCCGGGGACGCATCCCAGGCCAGTGCGGATCTGGGAAAGGAATTGAACGAGTACGTCGTGAGACGTCTTGAGGAACTTATTGTGAGGGACGGCCTTTGAATGCTGAGGACCTGAAAAGGATGGCTGCCGAGAAGGCGGTCGAATTCGTCGAGGATGGGATGACTGTAGGCCTAGGTACGGGCTCCACCGCCTATTACGCCATCAAAGCCGTTGGCAGACTGGTCACAGAGGAGGGTTATGAACTGACGTGCGTGGCCACCTCCCTTCAGACCGAGAGGATCGCCCGTGAGAGCGGCATCGAGGTCCTGGACATGAACGCGGTGGAATCCATAGACCTCACCATAGACGGTGCTGATGAGGTCGATCCCTCTCTGCACCTGGTAAAAGGACTCGGCGGAGCACTGTTGAGGGAGAAGATCGTCGCTGCTGCGACCGACACCGAGATAATTGTGGTGGACAGTAGCAAAGTGGTCCCCAAACTCGGCACCAGGTCACCGCTTCCAGTGGAGGTTCTTAGCTTCGGCAGCGACCACACTGCCCGTAAGCTCAGGGCCCTGGGGTGCGATCCAGTGCTACGAACCAAAGAGGGTGAGGCGTTCATCACCGACGGTGGGAATCTGATATACGACTGCCATTTCCCAGAGGGAATGGACCATCCGTATCATCTGGAGATGAAGGTAAACACCATACCTGGAGTTGTGGAGAACGGTCTGTTCCTTGATGTGGCGAAGAAAGTGGTGGTCGCCCACCCAGACCGCATTGAGGTTTTGGAGAGGTAGTGCTCAGCCGAGATCCACCCGACGGAGCTCCTCTATGTTGTCGAGGATACCCTGGACCCTCCTCTTCTCATCCTCTTCGATAGCGTCGATTATGTCTGAGAAGTCCACGGCGAGGTGGTAGGCATGTACCGGACGGCCCTTGCCCTTCTTCTTGATGTCCCTCTTCTCCACCCACTCTCGGTTACGAAGCTCCTGCATGGCTATTGAGACCTCTGGCTGTCTCAATGATGTCGAGGTCTCTATGTCCACAGAGGTCGTCTCAGGGGTGTTCTTGAGGAATACCAGCGTCTTTGCCACATTCTTCCTCATACCTGTCTTGAGCAACAGGTCGACGAGTTTTTCGTCATCTGCTTTCTGAGTGTTTTCTGTCATAGTTTGGATAAAAATAAAATTCCTAAATATATAGTCTTTTGCATTAAACTTAACTATTGTGATAATAACTACCCCAAAGGCCTAAGAAAGCTCTTCGCCGACCCGGTAGTAATGCTCCCCAGCCATCACTGTGTTGTACGATACGTTTATGTATGATATGATTGTAAAGGGTTTTTATACGACATCAGTATTAAGCACTGTCCCCCTAAGGTGATTGTTGTGAAGCTACCTAGGATCATCAAAACATACTGCCCGCATTGCAAGGGCCATAGTGACCACGATGTGGAGCGTGTGAAAAAGAAGAAGGCCAGCGAACTGAAATGGGGTCAGAGGCGTTTCAGGAAGGTCACCTCAGGTTATGGCGGTTTCCCCCGTCCCAAACCAGAGGGTAGGGAGAAGCCCACCAAGAGGATCAACCTCCGCTACCGCTGCAAATCCTGCAAGAAGGCGCACCTGAAAGCATGTTTCAGATCGAAGAAGTTCGAGTTGACTGAGTGATAAAAATGACAGAGGATTTCGTAAGGATTAAGTGCCCGGACTGCAGCAATGACCAGATTGCATTCCGAAAGCCGGCCACCGTCGTGGTCTGCAACGTTTGTGGTTCAACCTTGATCGAGCCCCAGGGCGGCGTCGGTAAAATCAAGGGCGAACTGCTTGAGGTGGTCGGCTGATGTCCCGAGCCCAGGACTATCCCGAATCTGGCGAACTCGTTGTCTGCACCGTGAAGAGCGTCAAGAATTTCGGCGCCTTCGCCACTCTGGATGAGTACGGAGACAAGGAGGGTTTCGTCCACGTCAGGGATGTGGCCACGGGCTGGGTCAAATACATCAGGGACTACATCAGAGAAGGACAGAAGATAGTCTGTAAGGTCCTTGAGGTCGATTCCTCCAAAGGACACATAGACCTCTCGCTGAAATCGGTGAACGAGCATCAGAAGAGGGAGAAGATCCAGCAGTGGAAGAACGAGAACAAGGCCGAGAAGCTTCTTGAGATCACCGCTGAACGCCTAGGTATCAACCTGGATAAGGCCTATGAGCAGTTCGGATACGACCTGTTGGATGAATACGAGACCCTGTATGGTTCATTCGAGACCATAGCCGCAGCGCCGGATGAGTTCCGCAGGGAGAACAATGGGGACTGGGTCGAGGCCTTGGTCGAGGTGGCTGTGGAGAACGTCACCCCGCCATACGTGCAGATCGAAGCCTTCCTGGAGCTGACCAGCGCCGCCCCCGATGGAGTGGACCGTATTCGCAACGCCCTTTTGGCCGCCGGGGAATCCCCCGAAGAGGCCAAGGTGAGGATCCAGTACGTCGGAGCCCCTAGATACCGTGTGGTAATAACCGCTGACGAGTACAAGATAGCTGAGGATGTCCTGAAGACGGTGTCCTCCCGTGCCTTGGAGAGCATCGTCGCCGCTGGTGGCGAGGGTGCGGTGAAGAGAGTGGGCAAATCATGAGGTCCCGCTTGAGGGCGTGCCCGCGATGCGGTGAATACACTCTTAAGGAAGAATGCACCATATGCTCAATCAGCACCAAGGTGCCCGTACCGCCCCGGTTCTCACCTGAGGACCGTCATGGACGGTACCGCCGCAAGGCGATTTACGGAGAATGATAAGGATGGAAAGCATCATCACCGTCGTAACCGAGGAGCCAGAACTCAAAGACCCT
The DNA here is from genome assembly GCA_007117455.1 of Candidatus Methanomethylophilaceae archaeon. GTDB lineage: Archaea > Thermoplasmatota > Thermoplasmata > Methanomassiliicoccales > Methanomethylophilaceae > PWHV01. The sequence continues at coordinate 16,400 of SKGM01000048.1, read as the reverse complement.
ATTCTGATCGAAGGCCTACCGGGCGTTGGGAATGTGGGTAAACTCGCAGCGGAGCACCTCTTGGACAACATTGAGGCGGTGAAATTCGCGGACATATACTCCAAACACTTCCCCCCGCAGGTAGTACTGGATGAGGATTGTGTCATAAACATGGTCAACAACGAGGTCTATTACGCCAAGAACGTGGGTGGCGGGAAGGACCTCATCATACTTGTGGGAGACTACCAAGGACTGACCCCTGAAGGTCAGTACGAACTTTCCAATCACGTCATCCAGATGTGCTTGGAGCTGGGAGTCAAGACCCTTTTCACCCTCGGAGGTTACGGCATAGGGAAGATCATCGATACCCCTAGGGTCCTAGGGGCTGTGACCTCGGCGGACATGAAGGAGGGGCTCGAGCAGCATGGCGTGGTTTTCTCGTCCGGTGAGCCGGGATCCGGCATAGTGGGCGCGAGCGGGCTGCTGCTGGGACTGAGTAAGATCTACGGCATGGAGGCGGCCTGCCTGATGGGAGAGACCTCAGGCTACTTCGTCGACCCCAAGGGCGCCGAGGCAGTTCTCAGGGTCCTGAACAGCATCATCGGCCTGGACATGGACATGACAGAACTGGAGACCAAGGCCGAGCAGGTCGACCAGATCACCTCCAAGATCAAGGACATGGAGTCTTCACAGGAGCCGAACCGGGACGACCTCGGATACATCGGATGAAGGTCGCATCCTTCAACCCGAAAACAATGCCTGAAAAGAACCAGCGTCCTTGGTCTGGATAGACCATCTAGACTGGTTTGCAACCTCCTGCATACCGTTCCATGCGACTCCAGTCTCACATTTATGAGGGAATGTTCACAAACATCACCCTTGAAACCGTCAGGCTAGGCATAGGAGCCGAACGTTAACCATAAATAATACATCATTAATCCCAGAGACACCCGACTTAGCTTAGACTGGCCAGAGCGGCTGACTGTAGTGGGTTACCGGGAGACCGGTGCAGCCGCCGATATCAGCAGATCCCCAGTTCAAATCTGGGAGTCGGGACCATCTCCAACCATCGATTGATTCTTTTAAGCGATTGATCTGGCTTATATTGAATTTATTGACTTCGTCCCTTATTTGATCGCTTGGTGGCCATCGACCCTATAGTGTCTCATTATGTGTCTTATGGTCACTATCGGGACCAATGCTATTATCGCCACCAGAGGTTGCACCAATAACGTTGATGCATCGACCAGGACCGCGATGACCGATATGGCGAAAAGGGAGCCTGTTCCCCACATCCTTCTGTTTGTGTGCCCATAAAGCGCGAGGATCGTGCCTGCGCCGATGAAAACGTAAGACGTGTAAATTGCCAGAGCCAAGGCGTTGTCTTGCCCTCCAAGGATGTCTGCACCCATGAGGCCGAGGGCCCCTGCCAGGAATCTGATGCATGCCAAACTGACATTGACCACGATTATTGTCCTCTCAGACAGACCTAGGGCAGTCATATCCATACCTCCTCAGGCCCTTGAGCAGAGCTTGGACCATACTTCCTCGGATTCATCCATAACCTTTACGGCATCCAATGTCAGCACCTTACGGTCATGCATTACCATGTCGCCTTGGCAAAACACGGTCTTGGTGTTCAAGGCGTTTCCGGAATAGACTATGTTGGAGACCATGTTATGAGGCAGCATGGGTCTGAGATTGGGAGAGCTGCCATCGAGTATCAGCAGGTCGGCATACTTCCCGACCTCGATGGAGCCGAGCGATGATTCCATGCCGATGGCCTTCGCACCATTTATGGTGGCCATGTCCAGAAGCTGTTGTGCCGGCGTCACCGTGGCGTCCCAACGACTGGATTTCTGTAAGAGTCCCAATGTCTTCATCTCCGCGAACATGTCCAAGGAGTTGTTGGTCGAGCTGCCGTCGGTGCCTATGGAGACGTTGACACCATGTTGCAACATCTCAGGCACAGGAGCCACGCCTCCGGTCGCCAGTTTCATGTTCGAGACCGGGCAGGATGAAACGGATGCACCTGCTCTTCCCAAAGCTCGTACCTCGTTTATCGTCAACCATGCTGAGTGGGCGGCCAGGCAGCGTTCGTGAAGGACATCGATTGAATCCAACCAGTCAACAGGCCTCTTGCCTGTCTTCCGGTGATGTTCGTTGACCTCTCCTCTCGTCTCCGAGAGATGGAATGTCAAGGGCACACCTTTGTCGGCCGAGTATCCGCTCGCCTCCCTCCAGGTCTCCTCGCCACACACATACACCCCTTGAGGACCTACGCCTGGTATTATCTTCCTCTCATCGGCATGACGTTCGCAGAACCTTCTGCAGTTATCCATAGGCTTGCCGCTTTGCGTGGTGAACTCCTCATCGAGTACCGCCCAGCAGAGTACACCTCTGAGTCCAGATTCCTTGACCGCCTCAGCGATGACATCCTGGGAATAATAGAGGTCTACGAAGGTGGTTGTCCCGGACATCAACATCTCCAGAAGCCCTAACCTAGAACCGACCAGGATATCCCCGTCACTACGGTCGGAATCCACCTTGAAGACCTTGGCTAGGAAATCGGCGAAATTCAGGTCGTCGACACTGCCTTTCATGACCGACATGGCCACATGGCAATGGGTGTTGATCAGACCGGGTATGATGATGTCGCCGGAGGCTGAGATCTCGCGGTCCGTGTCGTTACCCACATCCCCGATGGCCGCTATCCTCTCACCATCGATGAGCACATCGCCGCGGATGATCCTCCTCTCTGCATCCTGAGTGACTATCCATGCATCCCTGATGGCGGTCCGCATGAACCGGCATATAATTTGTCTTAATAACAAACTATCGTCACTAAGGCACCGAAATCAACGAAATGGAATGGGTACAGGTAAGATGGGAGAGGACTGCATTCATTAAATATCCATTTCCAGATGTTCATCCATGGGTGGAAAGGGCAAGGACATCAGACCCCTGGGTGTATCAATTTTAGGCTATCTTTATGTCCTGGGAGGGCTGACTTTCCTGATATTGGCCTTTACCATGTCACTGGGATTTCTGGATGAGTCGTTTTTGACCGAGTACATCCCTGAGATTGAGTCCATGATGGGCTTATTGATCGGTGGTTTGGTCATAGGCGGATTGGCCTTGGTTGTCATAGCGTTCCTGTTCCTGAACGGTTCCAGGATCGGTTATTATATCGTCCTCGCGCTGCAAATCTTGAGCCTGATCGACGACATCCTCTTGACAAGAAGTGGTGGTCTGGGCTCGATACTGATATCCGTGATAATTATCCTCTATCTCCTGAGACCCCATGTCAAGTACTGGTTCGATATCTGAAATCACCTTGGTGATGGTGTCGGATGATTACCGGATTTCTCATCACGTAACCGGCAGGACATGTCCGTTTTAGGTCGCTTATCCACATTAATATAAGGAAAACGCATAATGCAGGACATGGTCAGCATAACCTTCCTTGGAACTGGTGGAGGCAGGTTCGCCACCATATACCAGACACGGTCTACAGGCGGTATGCTGATCGAGGACCGTGGCCGCATACATCTGGACCCGGGACCGGGAGCGTTGACGAACATGGCACGCCTGGGCGTGGATCCCGCATACACGGACGCCATCGTCCTTTCCCATTGCCACCCTGACCACTACTCGGACGCCGAGGTCCTGGTCGAAGGGATGACCAGAGGAGGCATCAACACCCGCGGTTCCCTCCATGGCAGTCTAAGTGTCATGGAGGGCACGGATGGGATGAGGACCGCCTTGTCCGAGTACCATATGAGCCTGCCGGAATATCGCGGAACGTTAAGGCCTGGGGAGGTGACGGAAATAGCAGGGACGCCCGTTACGGTGACCCCCACCAAACACACTGACGCCACCGGAGTGGGTCTTATATTCCATACCACCGCCGGCGATATCTCCTACATGGGGGACACGAACCCTTCGGATGATGTCACCCAACCCCATGTTGGTTCCAGGATTCTCATATTGAATGTCACAAGACCTTTCGGCGCCCGTCTGCGCTGTCATCTATGTTCTGAGGATGTTCCTGCCATAGTGGAGAAGGTCTCCCCGGAGCTGACCGTATTAACCCATATGGGTGTGAAGATGGTCCAGGAAGGGGCCGATGAGCAGGCTTCAAGAATCGCTGAGTTGAGTGGCCATCGCATACTGGCGGCCAAAGATCTGATGCGTCTGGACATAGGTGACTCGATTAAGGTTCAGTAACTAAATTTTATATAGTAGTGCTAACATAGTTCAGCATACTCCAAGGCGGATGGGCCGTTTCTCCTCCTTAGAACCATGCATCCCCTTCCCGTCGGCCTTGGAGCATCCTTCTCACAAAACATATTAGCAAAGGTGCCGATGATACCTGGATGACCATCGAGGAGAAGGTCCTGGATAGGATAAGGCCGACCGTGGATGAGGACGTGAGTCTCCAAGAGGCCGCCCGATCGATTCTGAAGGCCATCAAAGATGACCCGGAGGTGAAGGATTGTCGTATCGAACCCAGATTGGTGGGTTCTGTCGCCAAGGGCACCCACCTACGGGGTACTGACCTGGACATGTTCCTGATCTTCCCTAAGGAACATCCTTTCGAGAGGCTGGTGTCATGCTGCTCCCGCCTAGGGACTGAACTTCTTGAAGACAAGGAGGAGCGTTTCGCAGACCATCCTTACGTGCATGGGAAATACAAAGGCCAAGAGGTTGACCTTGTGCCTTGCTACGAGATGGATCCCGGTGAGAGGGTGCGAAGTGCCGTCGACCGGTCCCCGCTCCATACAGACCATATCATGGGCGAGATGATGCCTTGCCATAAGGACGAAGCCCGTCTCTTGAAGGCTTTCATGAAGGGCATCGGCGTATACGGTGCCGATTCGAAGACCAGGGGTTTCTCAGGATATCTCAGTGAGCTTCTTGTTATCCATTACGGTGGATTCCTTGCCACTCTGGAGGAGGCGAGGGCATGGAGTGCCGGCCTAAGTATCGGTGTCGAGGATTCTGAAAGGGATGACGGCTCACCTCTGATGGTTCCCGATCCAGTTGACCCCCGGAGGAATGTCGCTTCGGCATTGCATATCGACAGTTTTGCCCTTATGGTCCATGCTTCTGCCTCCTATCTCATGCAGCCAGACGAGCGCTTCTTCTTCCCCGCCCCTAGGAAGGACATGGACAGGGAGGAGGTCGAGATGATTGTCGATCGTCGTGGGTGCAGAATGTTGAGCGTCACCTTCGAAGTCGCCCTCATGAGCGAGGACAATCTGCATTCACAGGGGCATAAAACACTGAACGGGTTGCGGCAGATGCTAGAGAGGAAGGGTTTCCCCGTCCTGCGTTGCATATACCATCTGGATTCGGAGATGCATCTTCTATTCGAGCTGGAATCTGATAGTCTGCCCCCTGTGGAACTGCATGACGGACCTCCGATATGGATGCGGAACTCATCCGACTTCCTGGAAAAATGGAGAGGTTCTGAGCTGGGAGAGCCTTTCATCGAGCAGGGAAGGTGGCGCGTGCACCGTCGCCGTGAGCACCTGGAGGCGGCGGATTGTCTACTAAACGGTATAAACGAAGTGTCTCTTGGAGCGGGGCTGGATCCCGTGAACATGGTCGTAAGAGGTCACACTTTCACGATGAGAGATGCCCCTTTGACAGGTCTGACCGCCCTGCTTGACACCCGGATGCCCTGGGAGATCTGATATTTTGTATTGATCAGACCGGACCGAAGGGTGGGTTGAGAGCGATTATCCAGGTCGCAAGGAAAAGGAATAGGAATGTCAGGTAGTTACCAATCAGCGTCTTGTTCTCAACACTGGCAGTGTCAACCCGGAGTAACTGCAGTATGGTGTTGAGGGTCCCTAGACTGGCTAGTAGGAGCAGATATCCAGCAAGGACATCCACGAGCTGATGCAAGAAGTAGGCGAAGGCGCCTAGTATAATGGCCAGAACAACTGTAACACCCAATACCTTGGTTGCATATATGTCGTTCACGAGGAACTCCTTCTCATCGAACTCAGGAGGTACGAACTCATAATCCTCCTCCTCTTTCTTCTTAGGAGTCCTCCTCTTCTTCTTGGCCATGGGCCCTTGAACTGCACATGTAGTATATATCTTTTTGATACTGGTGAAAGTTCATTAAACCAATGAGCTGGATGGTATACAGGGGATTGGCAGTTTCAATCCACCCTCCCCTCTTCCTTTAAAAGGTACATTGATGATAACTCAGGTGATAATATGGCCAACATAAGTCTAGAGGAATTACCAGGAGTAGGACCCGCCATATCAGACAAACTCCGCGAATCAGGATATAAGGACATAATGGCCATCGCCGTAGCATCCCCAAAGAACCTCGCCGACGAGTGCGACATCGGGGAGAAGAAGGCACAGGACATCATAGAGGCAGCCAAGATGTATGCCGATGTCGGTGGTTTCGAGAGCGGCGAGGACATAATGGAGCGCAGGAAGAGCATCAAGAAGCTCACCACCGGCTCCAAGGCCTTAGATGAACTGATGGGCGGCGGTCTGGAGACCCAGTCCATAGCGGAGTTCTACGGCGAGTTCGGCAGTTGCAAGACCCAGGTCTGCTTCCAGGCCGCAGTGAACGCCACATTGCCCGAGGAGATGGGTGGCTTCGATTCAGAGGTCATTATGATAGACACCGAGAACACATTCCGGCCGGAGAGGATTGTTCAGATGGCCAACCACCTTGGTGTCGACCCGGTGGAGACTTTGAAGAAGATACATGTCGCCAGGGCATTCAACTCCCACCACCAGATACTGTTGGTGGAAAAGGCCGCCGAGATGGCCAAGGATAGGAAGGTGAAACTCCTAATCGTTGACTCTCTGACATCCCATTTCCGTGCTGAGTATGTCGGAAGGGGCACTCTTGCCGAGAGACAACAGGTGCTTAACCGCCATATGCATGACCTGCTTTCCTTCGCGACCTTGAACAACGCCTTGATCGCTGTGACCAACCAGGTCTCCGCCAAACCGGATGCGTTCTTTGGTGACCCCACCCGGCCCATCGGGGGGCACATAGTCGGTCACACCGCGACATTCCGGGTCTATCTCCGCAAAGGAAAGGCTGGAAAAAGGATCGCCCGACTGGTCGATTCCCCCAATCTGCCCGAGGGGGAGGCTGTTTTCACCGTCACAGAAGATGGTATAATAGACTGAAACCAATTAAGGGTCCGAATGGACCCCTTCTTTTTCGAACTGTCCGGCGAGCATCCGACCATGCCTTTAGCCGAGGCCCTGTCTTTGATATCCTTGGAGAAGGGCACGACTGCGACCGAGACCGGGCCAGGCTATCTCATCTGCCATATGGACCCTAGCTCCTTGGACCCATTGGCGGATAGGATAGCGCTGACACATCGGATCGGCCGCCATCTGCTGACCTGCCACCTACCTGACCTATGGAAGGAGGCCGAGTCTCTGGAATTACCGGAGGGTTCCTTCTCCATCAGAGTCAAAAGGTTCGAGAAATCCATGCCTGAAGTGGACACCAGGGCACTCATCAACCGTCTCGGGAAATTGATTAAGAAGAAGAACAAGGTCGATCTCAACAGACCTGACAACAATATCCGGGTCCATTTATCCGATCGGGTTAGCATATACATAATGGACCAGGAGATAGACCGGAAATCGCTGGAAACCCGTAAAGTGGCCCAACGCCCCTTCTTCTCTCCCATATCCCTCCATCCCCGTTATGCCCGAGCGCTGGTCAACCTTACCGGCCTCAAACCGGGGGATCGGATGCTGGATCCTTTCTGTGGAACAGGCGGGGTGCTACTAGAAGCGGCATCTATGGGTATAGTCCCAATAGCCAGTGACATTTCGGCTGACATGGTCGAGGGTTGCCGTAGAAACCTGGAGCATTACGGTCACCAACTACATGACTCGGCGGTATGTGATGTGGGGGACATCAACGATCACTTCGGTCACCTGAAGGCCGTGGTCACCGATCCACCGTATGGGAGGTCCACAAGCACCCACGGCGAGGAACTCCGGTCAATTTACAAGCGGGCTATCGAGGCCAGTTATGAAGTGTTGACTGACCACGGTACATTGGGAATCACCTTGCCGGAACCTATGGGAGGCGTACCGGGATTCAAAGAGAGGTATCAATTCTCCCAGAGGGTGCACCGGTCCTTGACCAGACACTATCATGTGATGACCAAGGACCGCACCCTGTCCTGAGCATCACGCCTGAATCGGTAAGGGCATGAAGCATAGCAACAGCAGAAGCAATGCCAATCCAGCCACCGCCTTCCTTCTATTATCAAGAGGCGTGATATCGTTGAGAGGGGGCGGGTGGAATATGCCGAGGAAATAGATCAGAACCGCGAATATCAACCAACCCGCATAGGACAAGGAGAGTATCAGCAATACTGCCACCGTGGCCATCCCCAACCACTTTGTCCTGTCCCCGAGCACCGCCCTGGCTATGTGTCCGCCATCCAGCTGTCCGGCGGGTAGAAGGTTTATTCCGGTGACGAAAAGACCCAGCCATCCTGCGAAGAGGGTGGGGTGCATCATTAATGAATCCGTTGATTGGAATAATATCTCCACCAGCTGCATGGCCAACGGCACACCCAGATACATCAGTGGACCGGATTGTGTGTCCACAGGAACTGCTCCTTGAACAGTTAGATGGAAGCCAAGGAACAGTACAGGGATGGTTACGATGAATCCGCCTATAGGTCCCGATACCCCGACATCCAACAGTGACTTTCGTGTCGGAAGGGGTTCCCTGATGGATATGAAGGCCCCGAAGGTTCCGATCGGAGGTATCGAAGGTATGAAGAACGGGAGTGATGCGTTCAACCCATGCCGTTTTGCCATGTAGAAATGGGATAGTTCGTGTACCCCCAGTATCAGGAGAAGAGGGAGTGCGAAATATACTGCCCCACCGATTATGTTCCCCATCTCCAGAATTCTCAGGTCACCGTTGTATGAGCCCCATAGTAAGGAACCGGAGAACACCGTGGTCATCAATGTGAGAATCAACATGACCTTATTCACCCGCACCGACCTGGTGTTCATCTGAGGCATCTTCACCACCCCTATCTGGAGTCCGCTCGGTACCTCCTTGATGCTGGCTATGAAACCCATGGCCTTCAGGTTATTCCGTAGTTTGTCGAAGTCCTCCTCTAAACCAGACGGCTTCGGTGCAACTATGAAGGCCACACCCTCAGGCAGGACCCGGACCTCTCTCACGGGGAAATCGCGTCCGATCTCCCGACTGAGGATGTCCAAGGTCTCTTTACCGGAGGGCATGTCTCCCGGAAGACGATAACATATGAATAAACTAGCGGAACAACCGGAGGTCTGCACAAACGATATAGTCAGGGAAGGGGATGACGGGCGGTGAACAGGTTCCTGCAATTGTTCCGTCTGGGCAACTGCTTCATGGGAGTCATAGGCCTCATGGTAGCGGCATTCATCGCCGCCGGGTCAGATATGTTGGATTACTGGCAGGACCTGGCGGTCGCCTCATTCGTTGTTCTGAGTTTCATAGCCGGCGGTAACTCCCTCAATGACTACATCGACCGTGATGTGGATAGGGTGGCTCATCCCAAGCGTCCGATACCCTCAGGCAGGATGGCGCCCGAGACGGCCCTGATGGTCGCTGCAGCAGCGTTCGCCGTTTCTATCCTGGTTTCCTCACTCCTCAGCTTAGAGGCTGCAGCGGTGGTCATTCTAGCCATATTCCTGATGATGGCATATGAATTCCGCTTCAAGAGGACGGGGATGATTGGGAACCTGATCATCGCAGTCCTCACAGGCATGTTGTTCATATTGGGAGGCGTGGTCGTTGATGGTGTGATGAACACCATAGCTATAGCCGGCATGGCAGGACTGGTCACCGTGGGCAGGGAGATCACCAAGGACATCGAGGACATGGCCGGTGATTTCGACCGAGAGACCTTGCCCAAGAGGATAGGAGTCAAGAATGCCGGCATTGTAGCTGCAACGTGCTACCTGGCAGGGGTGGCGCTCAGTATGCAGCCGGTGTTGATGGGAATATTCAACGAGATGTACCTGGCGGTGGTCCTGGTCGCCGATGCAATGTTTATATATTGTGCCCTGATTCTTTTCCAGGACCCTCATAAGGGTCAAAGGATAGCTAAATATGGGATGATGGTAGCGCTCGTCGCGTTCATATTGGGAGGATTGGGATGAAAGTCAAGGATTACCTGTTAGAGAAGATGGCCGCTGGAACCATCCATATGACCCTCATAGATCCGGACAAACAGGCGCCTGAGAGGGCGGCCGCCATAGCCGCTGATGCCGAGGCGTTGGGGACGGATGCGATCATGATTGGGGGTTCAACCGACATCACCCAGAAGAACCTCGACGAAACCGCCGTGGCCATCAAGGGGTCGGTCAGCATACCGGTCATATACTTCCCTTCAGGTGCACATGCCCTGTCAGCGAACTGTGATGCCCTATATTTCATGAGTATGCTCAACAGCAGGGATGTGCGCATGGTCATCAGGGAACAGGCGATGGCCGCACCGATAGTGAAGAAACTCGGTATCGAGCCCATATCGATGGGCTATATAATCGTGGAGCCTGGCATGAAGGTTGGTGAGGTCGGTAAAGCCGATCTCATTCGCAGGGATGACCCGATGAGCGCCGTGGGCTATGCCCTTGCAGCAGAGTACCTCGGCATGGACCTGGTGTATCTGGAGGCTGGTAGCGGTGCTGACATGCCCGTACCCTCTGAGATGGTCGGTGCGGTGAAGGGATTGACTTCAATCCCTCTCATCGTCGGCGGTGGTATACGATCCGCAGAAGCTGCCAAGGCGGCCAAGGACGCCGGTGCCAATGCTGTTGTGACCGGGACCCTGGTAGAAGTGGACGGTTACCTCCAGGAACTGGAGGCGGTCATAACCTCCGTCAAGTCCTAGTCACCAGGGACAGCAACATACGGTGTATCCTGACATCATCGGAAAGCTCGGGGTGGAAGGTAAGGGCCATCAGGTTACCTTGGCGGACCATCACAGCGGTGTCATCCAGCTTCGCCAGTGGGATGCATCCGCCCCAGGTCTCAGTTATTTCAGGCCCACGTATGAATATGGCAGGGAAATCCTCAACCAGGCCATCTATCTCCAATGGTACCTCGAATGACTCTTTCTGCCTACCGTAGCTGTTCCGGCTCACACTCATGTCCATCAGGCCAAGGAGTTCGATACCCGCCTTCTCCAATGTCCCATCACCGCTTTTTGCCAGAAGAATGCACCCTGCACAAGTGCCCAGGATGGGCATGCCCTCCGCCGCCCTCCTTCTGATGGGTTCGTGCATGTTGAACCTATGGAGTAGTTTCCCTATCGTGGTGCTCTCGCCTCCAGGGATGACCAGGCAGTCAATGGCCTCCAGATCTTTGGATTCCCTCACGGTTACGGACTCGCCTTCCAGACCTTCGGCCTCCATCGCCCGGGTCAATGCCCGGAGGTGCTCAGGAACAGCACCCTGCAATGACAGGACGCCGGCTCGGATCATTCAGAGTCCTCAGTCATAGTTCTGGCGGCGGTCAACGATCACCTTGGCCTTGGAAACATAATCCTTGCTGCCTGGCTCCCGGAACCTGACCTTCGGAGTCTGCAACAGCTCCTCCTTCATCCCATCCTCCACCTCGGATATGGATAGCACGGCGTCCAATATCTTCTCTTCCAGGACTCCGTCCCCTTCATTGGCCTCGACACAGAAGGTCAGCGTGTCCTTGTAATCATCACGGTCGATCAAAACCTGATAGCTTACGACCTCCGGGAACCGAAGGAGAGCCTCATCAAAAAGTAAGGGATAGACCTTCTGACCCAGACCTATCTTGGTCATCAGGTCCAACCTGCCTCCCGGCTTTCCGATCCGGTGGTTGAATCTTGTACCGCAATCGCAGTGGGGGGGATAGAGAGAACTGAGGTCGCGGGTGCTGTACCTCATTATGGGAGTGGCCTCTGCGTTCAGACTGGTCACTATGAGCTCGCCTCTCTCGCCGTCGGGCATGTGCTCACCGGTCTCAGGGTCGATGACCTCGAAGAGAAGGTTGGCCTCATCGGTGTGGAGCCCGTTCCGCTCATCGCACTCTATCGCACATGCCAGACCGAACTCCGTCATGCCCCAGACATCGAGTACTGGGCACCCCCAGGCCTCCTGGAGGGTGTTCCTCATAGCCTCTGAGAGTGGCTCTGCGGCGCAGATGACCTTCTTTATCCCCAATTGGCGTAGGTCGACCTTCTCCCCGGCCAGGACAGTGACTCGGTATATGAATGATGGAAGACCGATAATGTAAGCGGAGTTGTTCTCCCTAATGGTCTTCATCTGCTCTTCGATGTCCACACTGGCGGAGCTTGATGATCCATAACCGGCCACCATGCATGCACCGGCCATCATGAGACTTGGGTCCCAGGCACCCACAGTCGGGAACATTATGTGCAGGACCTCTCCCTTCTGCATCCCGACGTTCATGAGTGCGGAAGAGATGATGTCGATCTTCGATAGAAGGTCCTCACGGGTGTAGAAAACCCTCTTCCGCACACCGGATGTGCCAGTGGTGCTGAATGCCCTCTCGGTCTTGGTCATGGAGACGCAGAGGAAGTGCATCGGGTCAACCGCCATCTCATCCGGGGTGGTGAGGGGTATCTTGGTGAGGTCCTCATAGGCCTTTATGTCCTCTGGGGCCACACCGGCCTTGCGGTAACGGTCCTTGTAGAAAATCGAGTTGGCCTCGGTATAACGCATCTGCTCCCTGACCCTGTGGAGCTGATACTCCCGGAACTCAAAAGGTCCCACCTCGTCCAATTTCCTGGCGCCGATGGCCTCCCTGAGATCGGGGCTCTTCCTGAAGGTCTCCTTTGCCTTGAGCGCCATCCATTCTTCGAGGGGGTGTTCACAGTCCTCCGGTATACGGGTCGACAGAAGTTTCCGGCGGACCACGGCTATCTTAACCCTCGTTTTTACGGTATCCCAAGCGCTCATGTAGAGGAAAACCTGAGCGGTATAGATAATAGTATTGAATAATAGAAAGAAAAAATAAATAACAACCAGAGAAGATACCTCAATGTGAACTTCGATTGGTCACAGGCCTCCAAGGACCTTCAGAATGATGTCAGGCTACGGGGTGAGCCGGTCGCGGTCAGGTTCATTGAGAAGGCATCCGAGTTAAGCTCTTTCCGTGGTAGGGTCATGCGGGACTCGGCGGTTTGTCAGATGATACTGAGGGCCCGTTTCGATGGTCTGGATGGGGTTGTAGCATCAACCGCTGACACCATGCGTTGTGTATGGGGGGCCGCCGCTCTGGGTCTGATCGAGACCCCTGAACGCCTAAGTAATGGGTTACTCTACCTCGGGTTCGTTGAGGATCTGGAATCAGGCGCTGAAATGCACTCCCGGATGGGCATGATGGGAGACGAGGGTAAGTGCCATGGGGCGGTGGAGATATGCCCCCTCACACAATCCGATAAAGAACCGGATGTCATCGTGATTTACGGTACTCCCGGACAGATGCTGAGACTCATCATCGGCCTGAATTATGAAGGCGGCGGAGCCATATGTACACCGGTCACTGGTCAGGCTTCGGTCTGCGCATCCATTTCCCGTGCCTATTGTAAGAAGGAGGTTTCACTGGACATCCCCTGTATGGGTGACCGCCTCTATGGTCTGGTGGGGGATGATGAGATGGTCATGGTGTTGCCTGCTGATCTGCTACCTAAGGTCATGAGGGGGCTGAAAGCTAGCCGTGGCCTAGCTCCTTATCCCTTCCGGCCTTTCACCAGATGGTCTCCCATATTCCCACCCTCCTTCCTACCGACACAGGAAGAACTGGATTAGCACTATGGTGAAATCGTGAAATGTAAATAGGGGGAATACCTTAGCTTGGAACCATAGTGCGGAGTGATTAAGAAATGGTACTAACGCCGGAAATGGCCAGAGCAGGCGTATCGCCGCAGATGCTGTCGTCAACGCATCGTTTTACGTGTCCCAACTGTGGGAAGGAGTTCAGCATGTTCCAGTCCCGGGCCATAGCCTGCAGGGGTTGCCCCAAGGTGAACCAGAACTGCAAGAACGTCCGCTGTGTCCACTGTGACAAGGAGTTCCCCATCCTCGGTTTCGTTGTCAATACCAAGGAGAAGGAGAAGTTCCTGTCGGGCTACATGGGCGGCGTGGTCAAAAAGCATTACAACAGCTTTGGCTATAATAACCGCCGCTGATTCATTTTTAATAAAAAAAAATGGGCCTGTGGCCCGTTCATTCCTTTATCTTCTCAGCGTATGGTCTGAACACCTGATGGCGATAAAGGGTCTCGCCATCCTTGTTGTTCACATTGAACAGGCAGAATGGCACCAGCCTTCCGTCAGGGGTGACCATGTGGATGCAGCATCGCTCCCATCTCTCGGTCTCCCCGGTCCATACATCCTGGAACGCCATGGAGGACACGGTCAGATAATGGGTCTTGGCGCGGTCCACGAAGGCCTTCCAGGAATTGTCATCACTCTCAGAGGGGCCGTCCATGGTCTCCTCTATGAAACGCCAGAACTGGGAAACCTCAGTCCGGGTCTTCTCCGCGATGTTCTCGGTGTCTCTCGGAGGACCCAATGCCATGGTGGTCATGGGGAAGAGGGAGCCGTCCGGAAGGACCACGGATAGGGATTTTATGTCACAGTGCACGTTGGAGCACGATGTGGGTATGAAATTGTCGGCCTTGAGCATCCCGCGGGTCTGCTCCTCTATGGCGTTAGCCAACTGTGAGAGGGAGATCCGGTCCTCATCCGACGGGTCGATAGGATACCTTCCGACATAGAAGATCGGTTGGAAATGTATCCCCTTGACGGTCGGGACGTTCTTGGCAGCGAACTCGATCATCTCTCCCAGGTTGTCGATGTTTATGTTGGGAGAGACAGTGGCTACCAGCGTGACACCCATTCCCACCTCGGCGCAATTGGCCAATGCCTGTTTCTTGATCTCGAAGAGATCCCTGCCACGTGTCTGTTGGTAGATGTCGTCGCGGGTGCCATCGAACTGGAAGTAGAAAGTGTCAACCCCTGCCTCCTTCAGAGCCCGGAGGTAATCGATGTCCTTGGCTATGCGAAGTCCGTTGGTGTTGACCTCGATATGCTCGATGCCCATATCCTTGGCCATCCGGACTATATCCGGCAGGTCGTCACGTATCGTCGGCTCCCCTCCACTGAGCTGCACACAACGGGGGCTTGGGACATAATCGACCACGGTCTGCAGCATCTTGCGGACCAGGTCCATGTCCGGATGGAACTTGTAATCGGTGTTCGCCCTGGCGAAGCATATCGGGCAGTTCATGTTGCAGAGGTTGGTGACCTCCACCACATTTAGGCAGGTATGCTGCTTGTGGCCGGAGCATAGGCCGCAATCCTGAGGGCAGTCTTTCAGCTCGTCTATGACGAATTTCTCCGGAGGCTTCTGAACCGCGGCGAAATCGTAGAGATGGAGGTATTCATCCACCCCCTCCCATATCCTCACCTTCCAGGAACCGTGTTCATCGCAGGTCTTCACAATGTATACGATGTCATCCTCGACGATCTTCTCAGCGGGGATTGTCTTGAGGCATTTTGGGCACAAGGCCGCGGTCTCACCTATCTTTCTGGACATCTTGGCACCAATCCGTCACCGCATCGGTACGGTCGGTAATAATGCTTTGGAAAACAGGCTTCGTAAGTAAAAGAGAAAAATAAGGATGCCGCTTGCGCGGCGTTTGAATTTATGCCCTCTTTGCCTCGAAGAGACCCTCGGCGGCAGCCAGTGCGCTGGCGGCCAGGTACTCCTCGAACCAGGCCTCGCCCGAGGTGGGCTCGACCAGTGCAGGACCGGATCTGGTGGCTCCCATGTAAGTCAGGTTGGCGTGTCCCTTCCTGACCTGGGCACCGTTCTTCGCGTAGGTCCAACCCTCAGCGTCTGAAGAGTCCAGAACGATGTCCAGGACCTTCATCTTGTGGGCGTAACCAGACTCGACGACGGCATTTCCACCATCAACGGCATAGACGGCATATACGGTGAGGTCTCCGATCTCCTTCTTGGCGATGTTCTTTGCGCCATCGGTGATCTTGTCGTTGGAGCCCTCCGCATAGTCGATGACAGCCTTTATGTCATCTTCCTTGAGGCCCCTCTTGCCGAGGACCTCCTTCACTGCGTCAGAGAATACGTACTCCATCATAATCACCTCACCATGTTCCGTATGTGCCGAAGTCCCTCGCCGCACGGGTCATAGCGAGCAGGTTGCCCGGTATGGTGTACGGCGGTGTCTCACAGGAGTTACCGAGGATGTATCCCTTCTTGGCGTCACGGCCGGCAAGGAGCTGCTCCTTGCTCTGCTCGTAAACAGCCTTCGGGTTCGGGTTGATCATCAGCTTGGTGTCAACCGATCCCATGACGGTGGATACGTCCTG
>SKGM01000041.1 GCA_007117455.1 Candidatus Methanomethylophilaceae archaeon | reverse complement strand
CGCCTTCTCGGAGTTCGCCGACCGGTCCCGAGACACCCTCTCCAGGGAGAGCTCCACGTTCTCCTTGGCGTTGAGGGTGGGTATCAGGTTGTAGAATTGGAAGATGAATCCCACCTTCCGTCTGCGGAAGTCGTTCAGCTCCCGGGGTCCGTATCCGGATATATCCTCCCCGTCCACCACCACGTTTCCGGCGTCAGGGACGTCGATGCCCCCGAGAAGGTTGAGCAGGGTGGTCTTCCCGCTACCGGAAGGGCCCATGATGACCAGCATCTCCCCTCGGTCCGCATTCAGGTCAAGCGCTTTCAGAACCTCGGTCAACTCCCCGCTGGAGAAGTATCCCTTGTCCACGGATTTCAGATCCACCAGAGACATCATTCGGCCCCCTCGGTATTCTGGATATCACTTGATTATGCGTTTATAAGGATATGCTATCGGTCGAGTAATAGCGATTACGAGTGGCACATCAAAGGTCGCTGGTGAGCAGGACCAATGCCATCGCCCCGACCACAGGGACGCCTATGAGACCGATGAGGGCGGCGTTAGCAAGGCCGAAGAGCTCACCTGCCAGGCCCAAGGCCATGGAGCCGAGCCCCATCAGGGTCAGGCCCTGGCCGACGATCATGGACAGCCTCTCCGGATCCGGACAGGTCTCCGCATCATAACCGGCGATGATGTCCGGGTTCTTACCGATCCAAATGGCCAATCCTATGGCCAACATGGAGAATCCTATAATCATGGTCAGTACGGAGAGCACATCCATTGATACAGGTGATATCAAAGGCCGAATTTAACCATGTCGCAGGACGGACCCTCACCATGTCCCGTATGTCCCATGGTCCTTGGCCGCCCTCACCAGTGCCAGGAGGTTGCCGGGAGGTGAGAACGGCGGCACCTCGCAGGTGGTTCCGAGTATGAAGCCCTTGGGGCTGTCCCGTCCATCCTGGATCTGGCGGGCCGCCTCATCGTATATCGCCCGCGGGTTGGGGACGATGAACCTCTTGGTGTCCACCGAGGGCATTATGGTCGCCTTGTCGCCGAAGGCCTCCTTCAGCTCTCCGGCCGGGAACACCTCCCGGCCCTTGTAGCCCATGTGCACGATGGTCAACGGAGAGTAGATTATCTTGTTTATGAACAGGTGGTAGTCGTTCTCATGGTTGCCGCAGAAGTGATAGAAGACCTGCGGACCGGCGCCACGTGTGAAGGCACTCTTCACAAGGTATTCGAGATTGTCCGCCGCCACCTTGTCGATGGTCTCCGGAGGCATTATGTCGCTGTTGGCGAGGACGGAACCGGTGGTCAGCAAGGCCATCCCGTACCTCTTGGCCAGGGCCTCGGCCCCGGATACGGCGGTGTCGGTGTACTTCCGTACCAACTTGAGGGCTAGGTCCATGTCGGTGATGGTCCACATCAGGAACTGCTCCAGACCTGCCAGCCCCGCTCCCGATCCCTCGGGCTCAGGACAGGGCGATATGGGGACGAACATCTGCGGCAACTTCTCCCTGATGTAATCATAGGCCTCGGTGAGGCGGGTGAATGTGAATCCCTTCTTTATCTCCTCGGAATCGGGGACCTCGAGGAGGTCGACGTCCTCAGGTTCGACCACCACTACGTTCTCCGGTACGGGAGGGGTGTAGTCCATGAATTTCAACCTGATCCCCAACTCGGGCATCCAAGGATGGGCGAAGTAGTACTTGGTGACCGGGAGGAGGTCATAGAGCTGTTGGATGTAGGCAAGGCAGTGCGCCCCCAGCTTGGGCTTCTCGTAGAAGTCACGTATGGTGTGACCGCAAGCGACTGTGGAGTGTGAGAGCATCATGGGATCCACCGGGATCCTGTCCGCATCCCCTCCCAGCACAGCGGCGGCGTATCGCTTCCTGGACTTGTTCTGCCAGTCCAGGTCTATGGGGGGGAACAGTTCTGCGGTGTCCATGATAGTCGATGGGTATGCAATGCTAATTAGCTTTCTCCATGGAAGATTCTTTATGCTTGGATTTCTTACCGTTGGATAATACATCCATCCGAGGGCCGCGATGCAATGGGTCAAGGAGAAAGTCAGAGCTGAGTTGGTCGTGGGCCTGCGTGGCCCCGATCCGGAATGTGAATACCATCCCTGCCACTATGAGGGGCAGGACTGCAGCTGGTGCTTCTGCCCCTTCTATCCCTGCGAGATCCATGAACTGGGGGATTATGTGAGGTCTAGTCGCACGGGTGAGATGGTATGGAGCTGTGTGGATTGCGAGTACCTGCATCGTCCCGAGGTAGCCACCTATGTGGCCAAGCGGGTGAAGGAACTCTTCATCACTGATCCCGAGGACCCAAGACTGAAGAGCCTTTTCAAAGAGTTGCAGACCATACACCGTCCCCGGGGCAAGGCGATAATGGTCCTGGGGGCGACCTCGGATGCCGGCAAGTCACTGACCGTCACCGCCCTCTGCCGCATAATATCCGACATGGGTTACACGGTGGCACCTTTCAAATCACAGAACATGAGCCTGAACTCCTTCGTCACCAGGAGTGGCGATGAGATCTCCCGGGCGCAGCAACTGCAGGCCATGGCGGCCCGCATGGAACCGGACTTCCATGTCAACCCCATACTACTGAAGCCGAAAGGCGATTCGATCTCACAGGTTGTTGTGGATGGAAGACCCTTCGCCGATTATGATGTCAGGTCGTACTACGGCGAGTTCATACCCCAGCACGGGTTCGGGATAATGGAGCGGAACCTGGAGTATCTGAAGAGGAAGTATGACTACGTGGTCATGGAGGGGGCGGGTTCACCGGCGGAGATCAACATCTACGACCGTGACATAGCGAACATGGGGGCTGCCAAGGCCGCGGATGCGGACTGCATACTGGTGGTGAACATCGAGCGCGGTGGCGCCTTCGCCTATGCCTACGGTACGATCATGCTCATTCCTGAGGAGGACCGCCGGCTGGTTAAAGGGATCATTATCAACAACATGCATGGCGACCCCTCCTACCTCGACTCAGGCATAGCAATACTGGAGGAGAGGCTGGGCATCCCGGTTCTGGGCGTGGTCCCGCACCTGGACCTCAAGCTCCCGAAGGAGGATTCCTTGGGGTGCAAGGACCTGGAGGGAGACGGGCCCGACGTGGCGGTCATACGTCTTCCGAGAATCTCCAACTTCACCGACTTCGACGCTCTGGAGATGGATGGCGCCCGGGTGCGGTATGTCACCGCTCCAGGACAGTTGGAGGGTGCGGACCTGGTCGTCATACCGGGCAGTAAGAACACCGTGGGGGACCTGGAATGGTTGAGGTCCAGCGGATTCGCAAATCACTTGACCACCTTGGCGGGCAAGGTGCCCATACTTGGCATCTGCGGCGGTTATCAGATGATGGGTTCAGTGATAGAGGACCCCTTTGCCATAGAGGGTGATGAACCATCGACCGTCGAGGGTCTGGGTTTGCTCGACATCACCACACGTTTCGACTCCCGGGATAAACACACCAAGCAGGTCCAGGGCGAGATAGCTGCCGGAGGTGGTAGGGTCAGAGGATACGAGATACACATGGGCAGCTCGGACCGGGGAGGACACGACCCACTCTTCCTGATCGAAGAGGATGGGAGGATGAAGAAGGAGGGGTGTCTCGATATGGGGAGGAAGCTCATGGGCAGTTATCTGCACGGCCTGTTCGACCTCCCTGATTTCCGCCGTTTCGCTCTCGATTTGGCAGGGTGTGATGCACACAGGGGGGAGGACCGCGACCATAAGGACAGCGTCGAGGAGAACCTGGATATCCTGGCCGATGCATTCCGCAAGGCCCTGGACATGGCCGTCATCACAAATGAATTCATGGAGGTGATGGGATCGGATCGTTGATGCTGGTAGGATCGAGTTCAGCAGCCGGCAAGAGCACCCTCAGCGCCATAATATGCCGCATCCTCCACCGCAGGGGCATCGATGTGGCACCATTCAAGACCCTCAACCTATCCCTTAACTCATTCGTGGACCGGGACGGAGGCGAGATGGGTATGTCCCAGGCCTTTCAGGCTTGGGCGTGTGGCCTGGAACCCGAATGCCGCATGAACCCCGTGCTCATAAAACCGCATGGCCCAGGGAGGATGCAGACCATAATCGAAGGCAGGCCCAGGGAGGGGACGGACCTCAGGGAGGAGGCGTTCGAAAGGGCTATGGATTGTCACCGTTCCCTTGCTGATGACCATGAGCATGTGGTGATAGAGGGCTCCGGTTCGGCAGCGGAGATAAACCTCCGTGACACGGACATCGCCAACATGCGCACCGCCCGGGCGACAGGCTCGCCCACATTGATAGTCGGTGACATAGACAGCGGAGGGGTTTTCGCAGGGATTTACGGCACCTACATGCTTTTGGATCCAGAGGACCAGCGGCTCGTGGCTGGTTTCATAATAAACCGATTCCGGGGGGACGACTCCATACTCGAGCCGGCCATCAGGAGATTGGAGGAGGAGACGGGCATGGTTTGCATGGGCGTTATGCCGTACATGCCACTTCGGCTGCCCAGTGAGGACTCCATGGACCTGGGGTCAGGCGGCAGTCTTTCCGGTGATGACGTCCGGCAGGCATGGATGGACAACCTGGACCGTATGGCGGAGCAGGCGGAGCGGTGTTTGGACATCGACCGCATCCTGAGTCTTTTGCGGGCCTCATCCTCCTGAGGCCACGGATATGACCCTGATCTCATCCCCGGCCACGGGGACGGTTGTCATGGGCACCGGTACGCGGCCGCGCAGGAATATGTGGGAGTCAGGGTTGATCCCTTGGGACAATGCGATTTCCTCCAAGCTCCCTTCGCCCGAGGGTACAGCCCTACGGCCTTGTTCGGTGATCAAGTAGCATTGAACCATGAACCCGCCATCCTCAAGGTGATTATTAACCTTGCCTTCTAACAATCATTAAATACCATACTCAGAATATTGAATGCCCATGAAAGAAGCGCGAGGCAACTCGATGATTTCGAATGCGACCATCATCCAGTCGGACCGCTTCTTCTTTTTTAGGCCGCTCCAGTAGGAACATGACCAATCCTTCCTGGGTGGTGGGGCTCTTGTCTGACAAGCTTTTGCCCCTTGCTCTCGGCACCTCCGGGGGAGGACTCTTAAATCCATATGAATCCCCGCGGTTTTGTGACGGGTCTCGATGAGGAAGTGTTGAAGATGTTGGGAATAGAGGACCCATCCATACTGGTGGCCTACGGGTTGAGCTTCGGGCTCGCCCTCTTATGCATAGTTTACGGTGTATTGAATTGGAACAAAGGGGGTGATGAGTGTGGTTGATACAGTCACCTTCGCGGTGGTGACAGCATTCTATCTGGTAGCCATCGCCTACCTGGGATACCTAGGGTACAAGAGGACCAAGCAGTCCGATGATTACATGGTCTGCGGCCGGAGGATAAGCCCGTTGGTGCTCGCATTGTCCTATGGTGCCACCTTCATATCCACCTCGGCCATAGTGGGCTTCGGCGGTATCGCCGCCCTTTATGGAATGGGCATTACCTGGCTCACGGTCCTCACCATCGGTGTGGGGGTCTTCGTGGCTTTCGTTGTTTACGGTAAGAAGATCAGGCGTATCGGCCATAGGGTGGGTGCGATAACCTTCCCTGACCTGTTGGGTAAGGTCTATAGGTGCGAGAAGCTCCGTGTGGGTTCCTCGATCATCATCCTCTTGGGGATGCCGTTGTACACCGCCGCCATCCTAATCGGTGGGGCGCACTTCATAAACACCACTCTGAGCCTGGGTTACACCAACTCGCTGCTGGCTTTCGCCATCATCGTCGCCATCTACGTGATAGGCGGCGGTCTGATAGCCGTCATGTACACCGATGCCATGCAGGGTGCGATAATGCTGGTCGGCATGCTCCTTCTACTGGTTATCAGCTACTGGGTGCTGGGGGGTGTGACCAGCGCCAACCAGGAGCTCACCGACATGGCTTCATTGGTACCGGGCGCACTCCAGTCAGGAGGTATGGTCGGATGGACCGCGATGCCTGAGTTCGGATCACCCATATGGTGGACACTGGTGAGCACCATAGTCCTCTGCGTCGGCATAGGTGTCCTGGCCCAACCTCAATTGTCGGTCAGGTTCATGACCGTCAGCAACGACCGTGCCCTCAACCGTGGGGTCCTGATCGGCGGCATATTCGTTTTGGTCACACTGACCTCCGCCTTCACCATCGGTGCCTTGAGCAATGTCTACTTCATGCGGGAGGAAGGCGTTCTGGCAGCGGCCGCCGCCGGGAACATCGATGCGGTCATACCACTGTTCATCAACAGTGCCATGCCGGACATCTTCGTCATAGCGTTCATGCTGGCCCTTCTAGCGGCTGCGATGAGCACCCTGTCATCACTGTTCCATAACATGGGTACCGCCCTGGGATACGATCTCTACAAGATGACCTACGGGCGCAAGAAGAAGATCGTCCAGCGGTCCTCCAAGAGGGTCTCGCAGATCGGTGCCATCATCATGATAGTGATCAGTGTGGTCCTCGCGGACATGATGCCCCCGGACATCATCGCCCGGGCGACTGCTATGTTCATGGGCCTCTGCGCCGCCGCCCTGCTCCCCGCACTCACCTATGCGCTCTACGTAAAGGACCCCAACCCGGTCCCTGCCGGGGCGAGTATGGCCGTGGGTGCCAGCGTATGGATGTTGTGGACCCTCTTCGTGCATGCCCGCGAATCATCCATCCTCGGGCTGAGCGAGCTGCTGTTCGGGACACCAGCGCTCCTGGGGCATCCCTGGGATGTCATGAACCCCATAGTCCTGGCACTCCCCCTGTCGGTGATGGCACTCATGGCTGGCCACATGTGGGTCAAGCGGCAGGGCTGAGGCCGTTCCAAACCCCTTACCAATTTTTCTCCGACCGAACAAAACAAAGATAAATAACAGAACGTGAATCGGGACACAGGCCGAGGTAGTCTAGTCCGGTAAGGCGGTGGTCTCGAAAACCACTGGCGTCCCGCCTCGGGAGTTCGAATCTCCCCCTCGGCGCCATCCTCTTCTCAGAAGATGCCCTTGTCGAAGAAGCCTTTGCCCAACAATCTGTCCTGAATATCATTGGCGAACATCTCCGCCTTCTGGTAGTAATCCTCGCCGAAGGGAAGGTTGAACGCCTGATAGCATTCGTTGATCTCCTCGTCCTTATCCAGGGGCAGGTTGTCATCGACGGTGGGGAATATGTCATCCTCCTCCTTCTCCACATGGGCGGTCATGTGTCTCACCACATTCATCCCATGACGGCCGAGGGAGTCCCAATCCTCCTCCTCGATGGCGGACAACGCATCGTCCAACATCCTCCTGGCAACCTCGTGCTCCTCGTATATGGCGTCCACCTCATCCTTGAACTGCGGGAAGAGCTCCACCACATGGGGGTAGAAACACTCCTCCTCCTTGGCATGGTGGAACTCGTCCAGGTAATCCACTAGGAATGACAGCAGTTCCTTCACCTCGGCCTCCTTGTCCTTGGCCTTGCCGCTCTTGATGACCTCTGCGAGGACATCGACCGTCTGGCGGATTATGCCGTGCTCGTATTGCAGAAGGGTTACTGATATCCTCATGATGGTAATCTAGGTAATCCGGGTATATTTTTCTTATCACGGGGACAGAAGGAAATACCCTGGTGATGATTGTGATGCATGGAGGACATCCTCTACGCCGTCATGGACCATGCCCTTGCGAGCGGGGCGGATTATGCAGAGGTGCGTCAACAGTCGGACCGTTACGACCGTTCCCTGGTCAAGAACGGTGCCGCCGAGGTCAGCAGCACGGAGTACAACTCCGGTCACTCCGTGAGGGTGATCAAGGACGGCTGCATGGCATTCGCGGCCGCCAACGGTCTGGATAAAACAGGGCTCATGGCCCTTGCTGAAAAAGCCGTCAGGGCGGCGAAGGCATCTGCCGGATTATCCGGCGGCATCACCATGGACGGCAGCGAAGTACGTCGGTCCAAGGACATCGTTGCAGCGAAGGTACCGTTCGCTGACATCGGGCAGGAGGAGCGTGAGGGTCTGCTCCTAGAGGCCCACCGTGCCGCCGTGGGGTCATTGGATGATTACGAGGCGAGAATTGCAGGGAGCTATCTGTCCCTCTCCCTGCTGGAGACGGAGAAGCTCATAGTCAACAGTGACGGCGGAATGCTGCACAGTGTAACCCCGAGGGCATCGTTGAACGCCTTCATCACCGTCATGGACCCTCAGAAGGGAGCGGTGCAGAGGCATGTGAGCAAAGGATCCGTCTCAGGATGGGAAGGTGTGGAGGATTGGTCCTTGGAGGACACCATGGCCGAAGAGACATCGATCCTAGCCAAGGTCCTGAGGGACGCGGTAGCCTGCAAACCGGGTGTCAAGGACATCATACTCGGTCCGGAGATCATCGGTCTGGTGGCACATGAGAGCGCCGGTCATCCCGGTGAGGCCGACCGTTTCCTGGGCAGGGAGGCCGCCCAGGCCGGGGAGACCTTCCTCAACGACCCCTCCCAGCCGAGGAGGGTCGGGGACGACCTGCTCAACGTGGTCGATGACCCCACCCTGCCCGGTTCCTTCGGTCATTATCTGCACGATGATGAGTGCGTACCGGCGCGGCGCAGATATCTCATCCGCAACGGTGTGTTCGATGAGATGCTCCACAACCGCAGCACCGCAGCTGCGATGGGTACCTTGAGCAACGGCTCTTCCCGATCCCTGTCCTTCGACGTCGAACCGATCGTGCGGATGGCGAACACCTTCGTCGAACCGGGCGACTGGTCCCTGGATGAGTTGCTCGAGGATGTGAGGGACGGCATCCTGATGAGGTCCTTCATGGAATGGAACATAGATGACCGTCGCTACAACCAGCGTTACGTCGGTCTGGAGGCCTACTCGGTGGTAAAAGGCGAGGTGTCGGGCATGGTGCGCTCCCCCGCCCTGGAGATAAGCACCCCGGCCCTCTGGTCGGCGGTGGATGCGCTGGGTAAGGATATGGAGTTCAGCGCCGCCATGTGCGGCAAGGGGGAGCCCATGCAAGGCATCCCAGTCTGGACAGGGGGGCCATATACCAGGCTACGCTCGGTCCCCATGGGGGGATCCCCATGACCGTCAATGATGAGGTCATGGGAAAGCTCCGACGCCTCGGCGTTGAGAACGGCGTGGTCACCACGGTCCGCTCTGAGGAGGGGCTGCTCCGATTCTCCAACGACCGTATGACGGTGCTCGATCTGCTGGACCGTAGCACGGTCTCCATATTCGTCCGTGAGAACGGACGCAAGGCCGCCACATCACTGAGCTCCGACGACACCGCCAAGGTCCTGGAGGCCACCGAGTCTCTGGTCAAGGAGCTGCGCAGACACGGTTCAGGTGTGGACGTGCCGCTTCCGAGAGGCCCCTTCGGTGCAAGTAGGTCATCCCATGAGGTGGAAGGGATAGACCTGGAATGGATGACCGACTCCGCATCAGAGGCGATCGATGCCGCCCGGAGGTCAGGGGCATCCCGTTCCGCGGGTTCCATGCGCTCCGCCGTCAACCACATCCATCTATCCACGACCGCTGGGGCCGAGGCTCAGGCCTGCTTGCCGGAGATCGAGATATCCATGCGGTCCTTCACTGAGGAGGGCTCCTCGGGACATGGTCTCATGGTGGGGGCTGTCAAAGGGGACATCGACCCCACCGAGGTGGGTGAGGAGGCCGGAGGCATAGCTTCGATGTCCAGACACATGGTGGACCTGGATGCGGGCAGACACGATGCTGTGCTGGCACCGATGGTCTTCGCCGACCTGGTCTCCCAGGTGGGATCGATGGCATCAGCATTCTACGTGGACATGGGCATGTCGTTTCTGCGTGACCGGGTGGGGGAGCAGGTGGCATCCCCTCTTCTCAGCCTATCCGATGACCCCACTCTGCAAGGGACCCTCGGTCAGAGGCCGTTCGATGATGAAGGAGTCCCCACCCGACGCAACGATATACTCGTCGACGGTATCCTGCAGGGATACCTGCACAACTCCCAGACCGCCCATGGGCAGGGTACTGAGACCACGGCCAACGCCGGGCTCATAGCTCCACACCCATTCAACCTGGTAATAGGTCAGGGGCGGGGGGACCTCAAGGGTCTGATGGATGAGATGGGCACAGGGCTCGTGGTCACCAACGCCTGGTACCTGAGATACCAGAACCACGCCACCGGGGAGTTCTCCGTCATTCCCCGGGATGCCGTCCTATATGTTAAGGATGGGGAGGTCAAGGGGGCGGTGAAAGGCCTCCGTATAAGCGACGTCCTCCCATCCCTACTGTCGGACATCGAAGCACTGGGGGCTGATAGGAGGTGGGTGAGATGGTGGGAGGTGGACACGCCGACACTATCCCCCTCGGCCTGGATCCGGGATGTGGGGTTCACCCGTTCCTCCATGTAAGTGGCGTGAAGAATCCAGCGTCGATACCCGTAACCATATCTCCGCAACGGTAGTTTCAGACCTGTCGATAAGAGATATATATTGGGCTATACCACTATGACATAATGTGTCATGATGAACGTTGTCAAGGTAGAGGCCTGATCACATCAGGCATGCCTCTGAGGGCGTTTCAAATGGCCATAGGGGATGACGGAGGTGTATTGTTATAGAGGGCCTCTATCAATCGCGATCGCGCTCGTTCTGCTCGTAGCATTCACGTTGAGTTCCAGCCTCCTTCTCCCCTCGGTAAGTGCTGAACCCATGGGCGATGTCATCATCGTCGATGTCGGCGGCAAAGGCGATCATGTGTCTGTCGATGATGCTATAACGGCAGCGTCGGACGGCGATACCATACGGATATGGGAAGGCGTATACATCGGGGATCTGGTCATCGATAAGAGACTCACGATCATCGGTAATGGTACACATGAGACTTTGATCCAAGGCAGTGGGACCGGTAACGCCACGGTAGTGACGTCCGACTGGGTCAACATCAGCTATCTGGGTGTCACGGGAAGCAAGTACGTTGAAGATGAACCTCCCCCCTATTATTCTGGTATAGTCCTCCAAGGTGTTGAGAACTGTACCATAGATTCGGTCAGGGTGTTCGACAACCATTTAGGGGTCCTGATCAACCACTCTTCTAACAACACCGTGAAGAACGTGAACTCCACTGGTAACGTGATCGGTATCGGTTTGGTCGATTCCCATAACAACACCGTGTTGGATAACAACATCACCAACAATCAAATGGCCGGCATGGCCTTACAATGGACCCAGGACAATATATTCCAAGATAATAATCTCAAGGACAACGGTTTCGTTGCGATATTCATTTTCTTTTCATCAAATGACCTGTTAATGGAAAACACATTGTCGCAGTCCTCATATGAACACAGAGGGATAATGGTTGAAGATTCCATTGGAACCCATCTCTTGAACAACACCATATCCGGTTATGATAGAGGTATAAGCATCATCGACAGCATGGACATATGTGTTGAGAACAACACCCTGTGCAGCAATTTCAAAGGTTTGGAATCGCAGGACGCCGAAGGCTTGGTGGTGGTAGGGAATCTAATCCAAGGAAACGAATATGGATTGATATTGATCGATATCGAATGTGCCGTTGTTACGAACAACACCTTCCACAGCTCACCTATCGGTATCCACGTGATAGGCTCCACCGATTTCCAGATAATCAGTAACGACATGGAGAACGATATCGCCGACATCATCCTCCAAGATTCCACCTTCATGAGTTTGG
>SKGM01000058.1 GCA_007117455.1 Candidatus Methanomethylophilaceae archaeon | reverse complement strand
GCGGATAAAAGCCCGTGACCAGTTCGCCATGGCCATGACCAACTTGTTGAAGGCCAGGCCTGTCAGCAAAGTCTATGCGATGGTCGATGAGGACCGGTGCAACGGTTGTGAGATATGCTATACGGTCTGTGACAAAGGGGCGATAAGCATGGTCCCCGATCCATCCGGTAGGGTATCCAAGATAGCCCATCCGGAGATCGACAAATGCTGGGGTTGCGGGGTATGTGTCACATCCTGTCCCGTTAACGTTATGGACATGACCGTCTACTCCAATGAACAATTGGAGGGCCAGGTGGATGCTTTCTTGGAAAGGTTGAATCCCGACCGGACCAATGCGTTGGTCTTCGCATGCCACTGGTGTGCTTATCAGGCCGCGGATGCCGCCGGATCGAAAGGGCTTGCCATAGATCCTGACTTCCGCATAGTCAGATCACTATGCTCCGGGAGGATAGATCCCGATTGGGTGCTCAAGGCGGTCAGCAAAGGGGCTGATGGCGTGCTGCTCCTAGGTGGCAAACCGAACCAATGCCACTTCAAGAGCGGCAACATACGGACCATGAGCAGGATGAAGCTCATCAAGCTCCTGATGGACCAGATGGGTCTGGACGGCCATCGTTTCCGTGTCGAGTGGGTCAACCCGGAGGAACCCGATGAATATGCCCGTGTGGTCAATGAGTTCATCTCCGACCTCCGCCAACTCGGACCGAATCCCATGAAGTCCCTGGACACGGACTATTCGCACGCTGTGCAGAGAAAGAAATGAAATTCAGGGGGTATACCCCCGTTTTACCTTTTTTCCTGAGACATCCCACTCAATCTGCGGTGGGCGCCAGGGGTTCAATCTCCAAATACTTCCATGCCACGAGCAGACCTATGAGTCCCAAGGCTGCAACGATCAGGAAGAAGGGCTGGAAATCCCCGAGGATGTCCTTGGCCTGAGCTGAAACTATACCGCCGATTATCGCCCCCGCACCATATGCGGTGAATATGATGCCGTAGTTCTTGGCGTAGTTCTTCATGCCGAAGAATGTGGCCGTGGCGGTGGGCGCGATAGCCAACCATCCGCCCAGGCAGCCCCATAGTATGCTGAAGCATATGATGTAGGCCCAGACGCTGTTGTATCCGAAATACATGATCAGACAGGCGGATGTTATCAGAAGGAAGGTCAGCATGGCAGCCTTCTTGGGGGTGAGTTTGTCGGTCAAGGTGCCGAATGCCGGCCTACCGACGCCGTTGAAGATGGCGAAAGGCAGTATCAAAGCGAATATCAAGGCACTGGCTTCTGTGGTGGACATACCGGCGTTCTCGAACACCTCAGCCCCCACAGGACCGGATATGCCAATGGCGGTAAGTCCTGCCAGGGCGCCTATCGTATAGCATATGTAAAGGCCTTTGAATTTGGTGTTCCTCGCCATCTCGTATCTGGTTATCTTGACGCCCTCCACCTGACTGGTTGAAACCACCTTGCCAGCAGGACGCCATCCTTGGGGCGGGAACCTGAGCATCATGGAGAAGAGCAGACTCACGGTCAGGAAAGCGAATCCGAAGAGAACGAATATGGACATGATCTCCCAGCCGATGTCCAGGAGGAATCTGCTTACATAGGTGATAACTGCGGAGGAGAATCCGAAACCCAGAACTGTGAGGCCAACAGCGAGACCCCTTTTGTCCGGGAACCATAGTGCAGAAGCGGCGATGGGTGCCCCGTAGGCGATACCCACGCCGATCCCTCCGATCACTCCATAGAGTGGGATTAACATCAGGGGAGATGTGGCGAACGAGGCGGCTATCCAGCCTAATCCACACAGTATTCCACCAGCGATGGACACGTTCATAGGCCCATACTTCTGGATGAAAGGCCCCGCAAGAGGCATGGTTATCGAGAAGAAGGCCAGGAAAACGATGAATGGCCAGGTCATCTCCATGGCCGTAGGCGCCAGGCCCATGGATTCGAAATGCTCTTGGAGGGGATTCCTGAGGACTCCGTAGGCGTAGATGGAACCTAGGCACAAATGAATCATTATGCCGGCAAATATTATCCTCCACCTACCTCCCACTGGTTCTTGGTATGTTTCATCGACCTCGTTCATACGCATCCACACCCGTTACAATATCCCATGATCCGATGATCGATCAGGAAGGACAAGGTTAGCCCATTCTGACATCAAACATTCCCAACATCATGCAACCAGTCACTGGACCATCGCCGAGTGGCATCGGATGAACCCCGAAAGTGGTGATTATACAAAAAAGCTATCCTCTGTGAATGTCGAAGTGGTTCGGAAAACGGTTTCGTGTTACGAATAACGTATTATTAACGGCATTGAACCATTGACATAGCAGCATCATTGCGATTTCTTCATCCTCTCCCTTCTCCTCAGGAAATTCTTGAGAGCCATCTCCGCAGGCCCGTCCTCATCGAAGGAGACCGTAAGGCCCGCCCCGGTCAATCTGTCGTATCCATGGGGGCCTATGCCCCCCACGATCACCGCTTCCAAACCCAAGCCGACTATGGCATCGGCAACCAGCATCCCCGCCCCCTCGGCCGCATCCTTGAACTCGTTCCCCACCACCTCATAGTCCATGGTCTCCGAGTCGACTATCAGGAAATAGGGCGCTCTGCCGAAGTCCTCGGCCACGAACGAGCTGAGGTCATCACCTTCCGTTACTATACCGACCTTCATGAACCCCATTCCATCTCAAATAGGATAAATGTTTCACTGGGAAGATGATTTCCTTCCCTCTATCGGGTCGGGTGCCATCATCATCCCAGGCGAGCTCGCAGACTGTCCACGATGGCCATCATGGCCTTTCCGCCCGGGGTGCTGCTGTCAGTGACCATCGGGACCCCGTCGTCCCCGTGGAGCGCTATGTCAGCATCCAGAGGGAGCCTTCCCAGGAATGGCACCTCCATCTCGGCCGCGGCCCTCTCGCCGCCCCCGCTCTTGAACACCTCGACCGTACCGTTGCAATGGGGGCACTGCATGGTGCTCATGTTCTCCACCACTCCCAGGACAGGCACCTCCATCTGTTTGCAGAAGTTGATGGACTTCCGACTGTCCAACAGTGCCACGTCCTGAGGGGTGGTGACGATGACCGCCCCGTCCGCCTTCGGTATCAGTTGCATCAATGACAATGGCTCATCGCCGGTGCCGGGAGGGAGGTCAACAACCAGGTAATCAAGGTCCCCCCAGCGAACATCCTCTATGAACTGCCTTATGGCTCCCATCTTCACCGGGCCCCTCCATACGACAGGGACATCATCGTTGGTCAACAGGAACGCCATGGACATCACCTTGAGACGCGGCGGGTGCTCCACCGGCAATAGGCCATCATCCTCAGCGATTACCCTGGCACCATCAAGACCCAGCATCTTGGGTACATTGGGTCCATGGATGTCTATGTCCATGATCCCTGTTGGATGTCCGGCTATGGCCAGGCCTAGGGCCAGATTGGTTGCGACAGTACTCTTCCCCACCCCACCCTTACCGCTCATCACGATGATGACATGTTTGATGCGGTCAAGGCTGGCGTTCAGTTTGAAATCCTCTGATTTTATCATCGGTTTGGATGGTGACATGGTTCCTACCGATGGGGGTATGCCGGTCTAGCTTTTGATATTTACGCCGTTAAATCAATCTTCCAAGGATCCGACCACAAAGGCGGCCGGAGTTGGAAAGAATTTTATCCTGGCCTTGTGATTCATCAGGTATGCCGTTAGGCGACCCCAAGGGTGCGGATTTCACCTATACCGACGAAGGTAGGCCCACAGGGCTGGTCCTGGCCACGGTGAGGGTCTCCTCATTGGACATGGCGGTCGAGTTCTACCGGGACCTGATAAAACTCGAGCTGCTCCATGAGGGGGATGGAAGGGCCATGCTCCGATGCGGCCCCCAGATACTCCTTCTCAAGGAATCCCCTCCGGATTGGGTAGGAGGGGACACCGGGCTGGTGTTGAGCACTGACAGCATCTACGAACTGCATCGACGTTTGGTGGATGAGGCCGTGGTCTTCGCCCAGCCCCCGGAGAGGAACGAGCTCGGCCTGACCGCAGTCCTAAGCGATGATGATGGCAACCTCATAACCTTCGTGGAGCTGCCCTCAGTTCCCTAGGTTGGCCATGTTGACCGCCTCGTCGATCTCCTCACGCAGACTCTCGGGTAGACCACGTATGCTGCCTTCCAGGAAACCACGGACGATCATCCCCACGGCCGCATCCTCATCGAGACCTCTGGCCATCAGGTATTCCACCTGCTCACGGGCTATCTTGCCCACCGCGGCCTCATGCGTCATCTCCACATCCGGGTACATGGCCTCCAGCTCCGGTATTGCCAGGGTCCTGCCAGTCTCGGACATGATGAGGGAGCGGCATTCCAAATGGGCGCGGATGTTCTGGGCGTTGCCCACCAGCCTTCCCCTGGCGATCATCTCCCCGCCCAATGTGATGCTGCGGGACAGTATCTCCGATGCGGTCTTGGGGGCATTCATGACCACCTGGGAACCAAGGTCTATCTCAGATCCCGGATGTGACAGGGCAATGCTGTTGAACTTCGCCGATGCCCCCTCACCGTTTAGATAGCAGGTGGGATAGCTCTGGACCGAGCCGGCGGGCTTCATGATGACATAGTTGTTCACGAACTTGGCGTTCTTTCCCAACTCCACACCGGTACGCGGTCGGACGCCGGTCTCCTTACCCCAGTTGTGGATCATGGAGAAGTTGAGGGACCCGTTCTCATGCACGTAGATCTCCGACATCCCCAGATGCAGTGACTCGGACGCATGGCCGCTGGTGGCACAACCGGTGATGATGTCCAGTGATGCCCCCTCCTCGACGATGATTATGTTGTGGGTGTGTTGCGTCCTCTTGTTGCTGTCTATCATCATGCAGGTCTGAACCGGGAACTCCACCTTCTTTCCCGCCTTGACCCTGATGAAGTAGCCGTTGGCGTTCTCCAGATAGGCACGTGCGGTGTACTTGTCCTTGTCCACCTGAACGGCCCTCCAGGCGTAATCCTCCAACCAGTCATACTTCTCCATGGCCTCATGGGTCGGTATCAGCTCCAGACCTTGATCCGCGGTCGTGTTGTGGACCACGGTGTTGTCCACATAGATCAGACTGCCGGAACGTCCCACGGAGTCAGGGATCACGCCGACATCGGTCATGGTCTTCCTCTGATCGGCGGCTATATCCTCCAAGCTCTCGACACGGTCACGGTCACTGCTCGCAGCCTCGTAACTGTCGAGCTCATAATCCTTACCATAGGCGCCGCGCACCTTGAGGGCCTCCTCGGCCCTCTTCCTCAGAACTTGACCATCCGGCATTTAATACACTCTCCGTATCCCTTCTCCTGTATGTCTCTGAGTATGTCGCGGGGCCTTCCCTTGCACATGATCTGGCCTCCTCTAATCACATATGCGCAGTCAGCATCGATGTAATTGAGTATCTGACCGGTATGAGTGATGACCAGGGCGGATTTGCTCCTATTCCCCTTCTCCCATCCACAGCCTTTCTTATCGTAAAGTAGGTCATGTATCTTCTTGCCCACCAGATCGATGCTCTCCATATCTACGCCGGACTCCGGTTCGTCCAGTAGGAGGAAGCAGGGCTCCTGCATGCTGAGCTGCAAAAGCTCGGACCTCTTTATCTCACCCCCTGAGAATCCCACGTTCACATCACGTTCCAGGAATCTCTTCATCAGTAGTGCTTCAGCGGTCTCGTCGATATCGAGATGGCCATCACCCGCCGCCTTGACCAGGTCCCTGAGCTGAAGGCCGACTATGTTGGGAGGCCTTTGGAGCAGTATGCCCATGCCCATACGGGCCCTCTCGTCAATGGGGACGTCGGTGATGTCCCGGCCCATGAAGTACACCTTTCCCTTGGTGACCTTGTACTGGCCGAAACCCATCAATGTGTGGAGCAGTGTGGATTTGCCCGATCCGTTAGGGCCGAACAGTACACAGGTCTGACCGGCGGGCACCTCCAGGTTCACACCCGCCAAGACCTCCTTACCGTCGACCTCGACATGAAGATCCTCGATTCTAAGCAATTACAAGCCTCCTGACTAGATGGTTGCAATGTTTATTAAAGTGCATGTTTCTAACATTTAATCGTTATGTCAGACAGGCAGAGGGAAAAATGGGACCGGACATACTCCGGCGATGGGAGCTATTTCGGCACCTCTCCAAGCTTCATGGCGCAGCATGCGATGTCAGTCATGAAAAATGAGGGATGTGAGAAGGTGTTGGAGCTCGGTTGTGGTCAGGGTAGGGACACCGCCCATATGTCCTGGGCCGGTTTCGACGTCTCAGCCGTCGACTACAGTGAGGTATGCTGCCGACAGGTCTCCGAGGTGGTTGAAGAGGTGGAGGCGGTCTGCTGTGATATCCGTAATGGGCTACCGTTCCCTGACGGATATTTCGATGCTTGTTTCTCCCACATGTTCTTCACCATGAATTTCAGCATGGAAGAGCTGAAGTCGATGGTCTGCGAGGTCTACCGGGTGTTGAGGCCTGGAGGTCTGGCATTCTATTCTGTACGAAGTAAAAAGGATCCCCATTACCAGAAGGGTGAGCATGTGTTCGAGGAGGTCTGGGAGATGAATGGGTTCCAAGTCAGGTATCTAGATGAGTACGACATCAGGACCCTGGCCCAAAGGTTCGACCTGGTCTCCGTTCTGGAGTTCGAGGAGGGGGCCCTCCCCAAGCATCTCTATGCGGTGACCATGAGGCGACCCCCCCGTTAAATAAGCGGAAAGCATTGTGGCCAGCCATGAAAGTGGTAGGTGTAAATGGCAGCCCCCGTTTGATCGGGAACACCTCGGCGGCCATGAGGTCCCTTATGGACGAGTTGGAGAAGCAGGGTTTTGAGACCGAGCACCTGCAGATCTATGATGAGGCGATGACTCCATGCAACTCCTGCCTTTCATGTCGACTACGAGGCGATGGTCGATGCATCAACGAGGACGATCGTTTCAACGACTACCTCGATTCACTGTATGAAGCTGACGCGATAGTTCTTGCCTCACCGGTCTACTACGGCTCGGTGACTGCGCAGATGAAGGTCCTGATGGAGCGTGCCGGTCTCTGTTCCAGATACGCAGGCAATAGACTGTCTCGAAAGGTGGGGGCGGCCCTGGTCGTCCAGGGCAGGAAGGGAGGACTGTTCACCCATTCAGAACTGGTGAACTTCATGCTTGAGAGCCAGATGATCGTATGTCCTTCCTCGGGCACAGCCGTGCTAACCGCCTCAGGTCCGAAGGACCTTGAGGACGATGAGGAGAACATCAGGTTGATCAAGGACCTAGCCAAGGAGTTGGCCTGGTTGCTAGGTCGTTTGAAATCATGAAGGTTTCTGTTGCTACGAATCCTTTAAATAAACATATAATTCTGAATATCCAGAGGACACAGGGTAATGGAGGCTTTGAAGAAGAAGGCCCGGTTGAAAGGCTGGGACAGGAGAGGCGTCTCCGAGATATTGGCCAATATACTCATCCTGGGGATTACTGTGACCCTGTTCTCCACTGTTATAGCGTTCGTCAGCACAGTACCTGAACCAGATGATCCGGTCCAAGTCGAGATGGAGGCATTCCTGGACGGGGACATACTGTCGATAACGCATAAAGGCGGTAGCAAGCTTCCAGAGGACTCTGACATAACCAGGATCAGGATTGAGGCGAACGGGATAACCGGGTTAGTGGATCTGAGTTTTGGCACCACATCCAACGGTGACCAATGGGAAGGTCCATGGTCGGTCGGTAGGACATGGTTCTTCAATTTCACCGCCAATGCCATAGGCGTCTTCCTGGTGAACGATGACCCATTCGAGCCCTCTACGGTCAAGGTAGGGGTCTCTTATCTGAACCAAGGCAACATAATATGGTCCTCGACACTCAAGACCGATGATGACCGCCCTCCGAGGATAACCAGCCTGAGGGTCGAGGGTGCGAGCAGCAGCGGTACCACATTGGAGCGATTGGATACGGTCACGATACGTGTGACTGTCAAGGATTCCGATGGAGACATGGGCACAGTCTTCGGAAACCTGGATGCCCTATTCAAAGACCCTAAGGGACCAATAGGGTTCAATCAGAC
The DNA here is from genome assembly GCA_007117455.1 of Candidatus Methanomethylophilaceae archaeon. Taxonomy (GTDB): domain Archaea; phylum Thermoplasmatota; class Thermoplasmata; order Methanomassiliicoccales; family Methanomethylophilaceae; genus PWHV01. The sequence goes on along the minus strand of SKGM01000058.1, from coordinate 4,205 downwards.
AGGTACCAATATATGGCAGACTGTAATCGTACCCACCGCTGACAATGGCACCAGGACGATCAGCATAAACGCCACCGATCTTAACGGGAACGCCGATAGGGAGTTCTTCCAGCTTCGGATAGTCAGTCAGGCACAGATGCCCGATCCGACCGATCCGCAACCTCCTCCACCCCCGTCCCCGCCCCCTCCGCCGTTCGACCCTGAGGTCCCTGGCGGAAACCCCACAGAATCGCCTCAATTCCTGGATGTTGATGTACCTGAGGACTTCTACATCTTCAGATTGGCGGACTGGACCTCATATGTGACGGTCATAAATCAAGGTGATATGCCAGAGAATCTGACCGAGACGAAAAGATTCAACCAGGGTCAATGGATGGCCGTTGTTTTCAAGGTGTCTTTGCCGGCGAATTATCCATCAGGACAGCTGAAGGACGCCGATGGCACAATCAGATTCTTCGACCCTCTGATCCGGACACACAATCCCAATCCATACCTAACTGTCAGTAATATTGTGTTCGAGGAGGTAGGCAGTCTTCCATCCCCGACCAATCCTAGTGACACATATTATTATCTCGAGGCATTCATCCAGGTGACCTCGGAAATGGAGCAGAAAGGGGCGAGGTTGAATGCTGAAGTCACATTCGGTTCAGGGAATAATCTAAGGGAATACCGCGGCGGCGGGATGATAAATCCGGTGAATGACCCGATAATCACCACGTCCTCACTGAATCAAGGCTTCTCTCCCACATTGTATTTCAAGAAGTCTGAGACCATGTTCATATTCAATATCACCAACATAGAGGGTGCTGGATTGACTTGGAGGACTGAGCAACAGGGTTGGCGTTGGAGCGATGATGGTTTGAGAGTCTACAATATAGAAGGGCAACACGTTTCTTTGAACACTGCGGTCCAGCTTTTCCAGAAGGATCTGAACGTCAATTACTTCCAACTTGGGATTTCAAAATCCAGTATATCCAGTCTGAACCTCGTTGATGGATGGAACGCACTGTTCTTTGTTGGTGCAACAGCGAACCTTTCACCAGGAGGCAACTATATGCAGTTCGCGCACAAGTTTTATGTTGAGGTTTGATAACCCCATTGTATTTTTTATACCTCTTAAATAATTATAAATTAGTTCTCAATTGAAATCTATCCACTAGGTTTCATAATACTCATAGTTCAATCACCAGGACATATTGATGAGGGTGATAACTCAAAATATGGGAAGGTCGTTCACCGCCACGTGTTCGGCATAGTCCTTCATGGCCCTGAGACCTTGGATACCGGTCGATTCCAACAGATAGAGGAAATCCTGGGGGAGGCGGACGTGGTTATGATGGCAGGCACGATGGGTGCCGCATCGGTGATAGACTCAGGGCTGCAGGACCGGATTATCATCCTGCGTCACCATCTGGTGTCTGACGCGGTCAAGGAGCTGGCGGAGTCCTGTGATATCGTTTTGATCGTCAACATGGGCAAGACCGTCGAAGGCTCGCTGAGGTTCGCTTCCGTGGTGCGTCACAGGGTCCTTCCCCTCAGCACACCGATCGTACTGATCGATGATGGTTTCCATTGCGTCCTCAATCCTGCAACCGGAGGAGAGTGGATGGATAGGATCGAGGGCTTCTGCCCAAAGAGGATGGAGATCCCTGAATATCGGGACTCTGAGGTGCGGGTACTGCACGGGGTACTGCCTGGCGAGAGCATATGGGTTGACGGAAATGTTATCGGGAAGGCGCTGAGTCACAAACCAAGGATATGGAGAGGTCCTGAGGGGGTTCTGAACTTCGATGGCATCGAGATACGCCCATCTGCCTTGGCACATGTAGGAGATTTCGATCATAGAACCGCCAAGATAAGAAGCGGCAAGGTTCGCCGAACAGCTAGCAAACCCTTTTCCTTACCTTGCAACGGCGGAGGAAGGGCGATTCTGATAGACCACCAGGCTGAGAGGGCTATCGATGACCGTCATGATGTCGGCGTTGCCGTCACGATAGGTGATGACACGACCCGGATCTCCGGCAACCTGTTCCACCGTTTCTCCATACCCGTCATAGGCATAATCGACGGGGATGAGGATGGAATATGTGATGAAGCCTTCATCCATCCTGGGTCTGTGGTTTTCGTCGTCAGCCCGGGAAAAGACGATGTGATCGGGGAAATGGTGTTCAAAGGCTTGTTCAAGCAGGGTTATGAGATCAGTAATCCTGGTCTTGAGGATATCGAACGATATGTTAGGGCTGCGGCATCAGAACATTTGTTGGAAGAGATCAGATATTGAACCAGATAAATTGAATAACCTGTAAGGACACTCCTATCCAGAGGGAAGGAGATGTATTGGCGGGACGATTATGAGAGGAAGGTCACCACAGCCCGTAGGGCCATATCGCAGGTCAAAAGAGGAAGGACGATATTCATCGGTACGGGATGCGGTCACCCCCAGGAACTTACCGATGAGCTCATAGAGCATTCCGACTCATTGGCCGATAATGCCATAATCAATCCCTTCTCGTTCTCCGCCGGTCCATTCGCTGAGAAGAGGTTGGAGGACAGCTTCAGACTCAACTCCTTCCACCTGGGCACCGAGGTCGAGGCGGCCATGAAGATGGGCCGTGCCGACTACACGCCATTGCATATGTCGGAGATACCCCGTCTCATCGAGGATGATCGCATACCCATTGATGTGGCTTTGATAATGGTGTCCCCCCCTGACATGCACGGTTACTGTTCCTTCGGGGTATCTGTGGACATCACCAAGACCGCCACCGAATCGGCCGAGCTGATAATCGCCGAGGTGAACAGGCAGATGCCCCGTACCCTGGGAGACTGTTTCATACACATCAAGGACATCGACCACATCATAGAGGTGGATTACCCCATCGCCCATGACCTATTCCTGGAGGATGCGCGGGACGAGGTGATCACCACAATAGCCCGCCAGGCCGCAACATTGGTCGAGGATGGTGCGACCCTCCAGATCGGCATGGGGATGATACCCAACGCCGTCCCAAGGTTCCTGATGGACAAGAAGGACCTTGGCGTTCACACCGAGATGTTCTCAGACGGCATCATCGAACTGGCGGAAAAAGGCATCATAAACGGAAGACGCAAGACACTGAACCCTGAGAAGATCGTCGCATCCTTCTGCATCGGCTCGGAACGTCTGATGGAATTCGTGGACAACAACCCCACTCTGGAATTCCATCCCAGCAGTTACACCAACGACCCCAGGATAATCGGCAGTCAGTACAAGATGGTGGCCATCAACTCCGCTCCAGCGGTGGACCTCACTGGACAGGTGACCGCAGACCGTATGTCCGTCCCGTATGCATCATCACCGGGAGGTCAGGAGGACTTCATCCGCGGAGCCTCATACTCCAAGAAGGGAAGGTCGATACTCGTGCTGCCTTCGACGACCATCGATGGCGAACATTCCCGTATACTGCCCAGCCTGCCTGCCGGTGCCGGTGTCAGCTCCACGAGGGAGGATGTGCATTATGTAGTCACCGAGTACGGCATAGCACAGCTACGTGGCAAGACCATAGTTCAAAGGGCACTGGAACTGATCAACATCGCCCATCCGGCGTTCCGCAACGAGCTTTTGGAGGCCGCCAAGGAGCTCAACTTCCTGCCCGAGTGCCAGAGCAGCCTTCCATACCGTGGCAAGGTCTACCCTCGGGAGTTCGAGTACTGGGAGACCTTCGGAGGGAGGGAGGCTCTGGTGCGCCCCATACGCCCATCTGACGAACGTCTGCTTCGGGAGCTGTTCTATTCATTCTCCGACAAGACCACATATCAGAGGTTCATGAGCCTCAATCCCCGAGTGACAAGATCGGAGAGGATGAAGCTGGTGAACATCGACTACGATGAGCAGATGGCGTTCGGCGTCTTCATCATCGACGGTGAGAGGGAGGAGCTGGTGGCGGTCTCCCATTGGCACAAGGATGCCAAGACCAACACCGCAGAGGTGTCTTTCATCGTGAGTGATGATTGGCAGGGCAAGGGCTTAGGTAGATACCTCTTGAATCTGATGGTCATCGCCGGTAGGAAGAACCGGATAAAGGCCTTCACCGCTGAGACCCTGGTGAACAACACCGGCATGCTGAAACTGTTCTATGGTACGGGATTGGATGTGAAGGCCGAGCTCAGGGACGACGTCTACAGCATATACTTCGAGTTGGAAAAGGAAAAGGAATAGGTTTGGG
>SKGM01000004.1 GCA_007117455.1 Candidatus Methanomethylophilaceae archaeon | reverse complement strand
GATAGACGTATCACAGACCTCCACAACATCCATAATCAAGGGGGAGACCTTGGCTGACACCATCAGGATGGTGGAGGCGTACTCCGACGTCATCGTGCTCAGGCACCCGCATGAGGGGGCTGGCAGGCTGGCCGCCCATTTCTCCTCCAAGCCAGTCATAAACGCCGGTGATGGGGCGGGATCCCATCCCACGCAGACCCTCTTGGACCTGTTCACCATACAACAGGAGATGGGTAGCATCGAGGGCATGAACGTCACCATCCTGGGAGATCTGAAGTACGGCAGGACCGCCCATTCATTGGCTGAGGCGCTGACCGTGTTCGGAGCCGAGCTCACTTTCGTCGCACCTGAGACCCTGCAGATGCCCAAGGACACCGTGGAGCAGGTGAGGAAACTGGGCGGTAACCCGACCATAACATCGGATATCGAGGGCATAATCAGCACTACCGATGTCCTGTACATAACCCGTATCCAAAAGGAGAGGTTCCCCGACCCCGCAGAGTACCAGAAGGTGGCTGGGACCTATCGGGTTGACAAGGAGATGCTGCGTGAGGCGAAGAAGGATATGATCGTCATGCACCCGTTGCCAAGGATAGATGAGATATCACCCGAGGTCGATGAGACCCAACATGCCAAGTACTTCCAGCAGGCATTCAACGGGATACCCGTGAGAATGGCTCTGCTCACATCCGTACTGGGGGTGGATGTCTGATGCGTGAATTCAAGGTCACACCCATAAGGAACGGGACTGTCATCGACCACATAAGCTCAGGTCAAGCACTGAATGTCCTCAGGATACTGGGGATAAACGAACACAATGTGGATTCCACCGTATCCCTGCTCATGCACGTACCGTCCAAGAAGACCGGATGGAAGGATGTCGTCAAGGTCGAGGACCGCGAGCTCGACAAGCAGACGGTCGACAAGATAGCTCTGATCGCCCCCAAGGCGACCATCGACATCATCCGGGACTTCAATGTCGCGGAGAAGCATCAGGTAAGGCTTTCCCCGAGGGTCAAGGATCTGGTCCGTTGCGGTAATCCGAATTGCATCACCAACAAGTGTGAGCCGGTCTCACCGGAGTTCGATGTTGAGAATCATGACCCTCCTGCGCTGAGATGCATCTACTGCGACCGTATGCTGGAGGACATCAGCGAAAATCTCATCTGAGCCAAGGTATCTCGTTGCGTACCCGTCTTGAGACCTCGTTGATCAGTTGGAGCACCTCCTCATCCTTGGCAGCGGAGCTCGTCTCAACTGCCAAGAAGGAGGTGTTGTTCAACCGGTGCAGGAAAAGGCAGCCCTGGTCCACAGAAAGCTTCACGAGGGGTGTATCATGCAAGGAATCAGCAGCTGCCATCAGATTGGCCAATAGAGTGGACTTCTTACTGACATCTTCCCCCGGCACATCGTTCAAGAGCAGTCCTGCATCACTAACCGCGTAAACCTGCACATACTCCTTCTTATCGAAGGTGGTGGCGAATATGTCCTCGAAGGCGTTCTGCAACCTCTTTCTGCTATCCATCAGCTTTACCTCATACTGCATGGATGAGTCTGCATAAAAATGTCTGTGCCCGTAATGATTAATATCGAACACGCATCTCCGAGGATGATGGTCGGGCTCAGAGCCATAATAACCGCAGGTATGCCGGGTTCTGGCAAGGAGGAGTTCCTCCTATCCATAAAGCCGTTGGGCCTTCCCTTCGTCCGTATGGGGGATGCCGTCCGGCACCACAAGGCCACTCAGGGCTCGAAGCTAAGCACCGGGGAATACGCTCAGAAGGAGAGGGAGATACATGGCGATGACATCTGGGCGATAAGGACCTTGGAGCTGCTGGGTGATGGCGTCACGGTGATAGACGGTTGCCGCAGCGATGCGGAGGTTGCGGCTTTCAAGAGGGAGCTGGGTGACGGTCTCAAGGTGTTCGCGATCCACAGCGACCCGGAAACCAGGTACCGGAGGCTTGTGTCCCGGGCGAGGGAGGATGCCCCCCTGGACCGTGATGATTTCAATGTCCGGGATGGGAGGGAGATGTCATGGGGCCTGGCGAAGGTTATCGCACTGGCCGATGTGATGATCGTCAACGACCGCGGCCTGGAGGATTTCCATCGACTTTGCCTAGAGGCGGTAAAGGAGGTAATCGATCGATGAGATTCACGGTCACCCGCCTCTGCGGAGGGAGGGCCTTGATGATGATACCTCGTGAGGATATCAGAATCGACATCGAACTGGCTGCTGAAAGACTCCAGGATTTCACCGAGGAGGTCCGGACCGATGGGGCGATGGTCATTTGCAACTGGAGAGGTATGGAGATGACCGTTTACGAACCGGGTAAGGTGATGCTCTTCCCCCTGAAGGAGAGGTTGGAAGGCATAAAGTATGCCAAAGAAGTCTTGGAACGATTATCCGATTGCAGAATCTGAAGAAAAACGCTATAACCTCCGGCTATCTTAGGGTGAAGGATGGAGCCCCTGACCGAAGCGTTGTTGGCACTCCTGCTCTCCGCCATACTCTCACTTCTAGCATGGAGGCTCGGCCTCCTCACCGGCAGCGGATCCCTGTCCGCCTTCGTGGTCGGTGCGGTGATCGGTGTCTTCGGCTCATTGAGCTGGCTGCTGGTACTTCTGGTTTTCACATTCATCGGCTTCGCCGCCACCCGATACGGGCTGGGGAAGAAGAAGGAGAAGGGGCTTCAAGAGGGTCGGGACGGTGAGAGGAGCCACACCAATGTTCTGGCGGTTGCTCTGCCTCCTTGCCTGGTGGCCGTATTGAGCTGGGCGTTGGGTATGCAGGGTGAGGCGATCGCCAGCGTGGCCTTCATCGCATCCATAAGCGTCGCCGCCTCCGACACCATAGCCAGCGAGATGGGTGTCATGTATCCTGATGTTTGGCTTATAACCACCTTGGAGAAGGTCCCCCCCGGCACCGATGGCGGGATATCGGTCATGGGGAGCGTGTGGGCGTTGATGGGTGCCGTGGTGGCATCGGTCATCGGTTGGATAGTGATATTCCCTGAGAACCCATTCAGCTTGCTTGTCCTCATACCCATAATCGCAGGGTTCCTAGGATGCATGGCAGACAGCCTCCTCGGCGCCACCCTGGAGACCGCGGGATACATAAACAAGTACAGCAACAACATGATCACCATGCTCCTGGGATCGCTGCTGGCTGTGGCGGTCTATGCGATCATCTGAGTGTTCGATCGCAATAAAGGTTTTATACTTCCCAGCACTCCACTGTTATGGTATGACGGCCATAGCGGCGGGGTCACACCCGGTCCCATTCCGAACCCGGTAGTTAAGCCCGCCCGCGTCCCTGGCGGTACTGTGTTGCGCGAGCGCATGGGAACCTTGGGGCGCCGTC
>SKGM01000025.1 GCA_007117455.1 Candidatus Methanomethylophilaceae archaeon | reverse complement strand
TGTTCACATCCCAACCGATGGATGAATCCAAGTTCATCGAGTTGGTCGATGACGCCCAGGTATCAGATAGGCTGCTGCCGCTGTTGACCTTCGACCGCCCCTAGGGAAATTAAAATACACTCCATGCCATTGAAGAGGCATGGACTCCGTCACTCTGGCATCATTCCCGTTCCTCAATGGAGCGTCAGCCATGGCGGAGAGGCTGGGTGCCGACCTGGAGTCTCTACTGCAGTCAGCTGCATATGAAGACGCCCGTTCGCGAGGGAGGCAGAGGGTCCTCGACGCTCTTCGTCAGAGTGACGTATCCGACATATCGCTGCAGGCCGCCAATGAATTCGAGCGTCTCCTGGAGATGATGTCCTACACCTATGCACGTATGATCGTCTCCGCGATAGATGACCGCTTTCTCACCAAGAGGTACGCTTTGGCCGAATCCGTGAGACTAGACCGTAACCTGGGCCATATCCTATCGCAAGGTGGAGAGGAGACCGTTATATCGGTCGCCCGTGAGCTAAACGTGAGTGCAGTCTCCACTCCTAAAGGTCTGATGATGCCATTCACCGACTTCCTCAGATTCTCCGCTAGGATTAAGAGTACCGATTGGAAACTCGTCAACACCGAGGTCTTCGACGGTTACGTCTACCTTCCCGGGCCATCATTCTGCCGTGTCCTGCAGAACGCCCTGCAGGATCGTCTTGACTCCGAGCTTCCGTTCGACCTGCCGCCGGAGGTGGAGGCTTCTGTCAGACCTTCAGCAACTACCATAAGCGAAGAGCTGGAGGAACTGAAGAGCCGCTACTCCGCCGAAGGACTAGGAGAGGTGACCGCTGACCTCTTCCCCCCTTGCATGCGTACTCTCCTAGCTAACACCCAGAACGGTATGAACCTCCCGCACAGCGGCAGGTTCGCTCTCACATCCTTCCTTCACAACCTCGGTATGTCATCGGAGGAGATACTCCTCCTGTTCTCGGAATCCCCGGACTTCGATGAGTCCAAGACCCTCTATCAGATACGGCATATAACCGGCGAGTCGTCAGGCACCGAGTACACCGCACCGGAATGCGCCACAATGAAGACCCACGGCATATGCTACGAACCGGACAAGCTCTGCGGAAGTGAAAAAGTGAATCACCCCTTGGTCTACTATCGCCGCAAAGCCTACTTGGAGAGACGGAACCAGAAGGATTGATCAGACCAGAGGCATCCTCTCCACCTCCAAACGGTCCGAGGTGGGGTACTCCTCTACGATATAGCAGCGGTACGGCAGCTCATCGAATATCTCCTCCAAGACCCAGGCGGCAACCTCCAACCTGCCCTTCTGAACGTCATGGCGCATCAGCTCCTGCGGTACATCGAAATCCTCCGCCAGCATGGCCATCGCTTCCAACGGGTCCTCGCATTCCACCACCCCTTTGATGATGGTACCGTCCTCGGTGATGTCATCCATCTCCTCCGCCATGCGCTCCGCCCTGCGGATCAGGCGCCTGCGCAGCTGCACCGAGTCCTTGAAGGATGAAGAGCAGTAATGTACCGCAATTCCTGACGACGTGTCACAAAGTTTCCTCGCCAGCTCCTCGGAGCCTAGCACCGCCGCCGAGATGTCATCCTTCAGTTCGTAGCCCATGTCCTCCATCATTCCATAGTTTCCCTCGGAGAACTCCAGTTCGTTGAGATTCACGAAGTCAAGACCTAAGGAGGAAGCACTATCGATCGCCATACGCAAGTCCTCCTCCCGGTCCGGCAGGGCCGGGAGCTCCAGGCCGACGCGCATGCTGGTCTTCTCCATCAGCTCCCTGAACGGTAGCTCATCAAGCTTCGACCAGAATTCCGCGCGGGGGTGGAAGCGAATCTCATCCAATCCCGCCGCCTCCAGTCTCAAAGCGTTCTGCACATCAACCGTGCAGGTGTAGAGGTGGATGTGATGCCCCTCACCGAACTCCTCTTTTAACATACGGACCGCCCGCTCCGTCCTATCTATGCAGTGGAACGGGTCCCCTCCCGTTATGCCAGTGCCGGTGGCGCCTATCGACCTCGCCTCCGCCAATATCTCCTCCCTATCGAATATGCGCGTCTCGTTCGCATATATCACGTCCTTGCCCCTCTTGACGTCGGAAAGGGGGCAATAGTAGCATCCAGAACCGCACCTCCCGGTGACCAGCAGCACCATCTTGCCGCCTTCGCGGCAATGCTGGCATCCCAAAGGCAATCTCCCACAGTGGCAGGACCCGCACTCCATCTCCTCTCTCATCCCCCCTTGGAAGGGAACAACAATTTAAGAACATCGCCCCCTTTCATAGCCCTGCAGGGAGACAGGATCGATGAGATGCGAAACCAGACTTGTACTGGCCTTGGACGAGACCTCCCCGCATCGGGCGCTGGATGTGGTCAGCGAGGTATGCGGGCATGTGGATGCGGTCAAGGTCAACTGGCCCCTCATACTCAGTGCCGGGCCGGAGATAATCACCCGCCTATCGGTGATGAGCGACGTCATATGTGACTTCAAGATCGCCGACATACCTAACACCGACCGCCTCATAGTCGAGAGGACCATCGAGCTCGGTGCGTCAGCGGTCATCGTGCATGGTTTCACCGGCGAGGATTCCCTCAGCGCTTGCGTGGAGGCCGCCAAGGATGCTGAGGTGTACGTGGTGACGGAGATGTCCCACCCCGGGGGTGAGATGTTCACCTCTCAGCATGCGGAGGAGATCGCCGACATGGCGCTGAGATGCGGCGCCCATGGCCTGATCGCCCCGGCCACCCGGCCTGAGAGGTTGTCGCAGATAAGGTCCCGGATCGGAGGGTCGATGAAGATACTCTCCCCCGGCGTCGGCGCCCAAGGCGGTTCGGCATCGGATGCCATCAGGGCCGGTGCCGACTATGTCATCGTCGGCCGCTCCATATACCAGGCCGACAAGCCATCGGACGTGGCCGAGTCCATCAAGGAGGAGATCGCCGCCCTCTGAGCACTGGCCTGATGAATCGAGGTCTGGCTTTCTGAGAATCTATTTATATGCCGTGTATTATCGCATGGCACTCACCTGCGCAGGAGATTATTCAATATGAACAAGAGAGGGAGGGGAGCGTACAAGCACGGGGACCGCGCATCGTCCACTGGACAACAGCAGTCCAGGGCCATGCCGACACCCGGGCAGACGCTACTCATTCTGGCGGCGATATTGTTCCTGGCATTCCTGCTGAGGAGCTTCTTCGCCTACGGTCCGTCCATAGGCAACGACTTCGCGTTGTCCGGCGGGTCCGATGCGGTGTACTATGAGCGTGTCATAGAATACATACTCGCCACCGGCCAACAGCTCCTCATAGAACCCATGCACAACTACCCCCACGAGGCCAACAACCTGCGTGAGCCCCTCTACGCCTGGTCGGTGGTGCTGGGAGGTCTGTTCCTCAGCCTGTTCGGCGTACCTATAGACACCGCGGTCGGAATGAGCTTCATGTTCTCCACCCCGGTCTTCGGCACCCTGTCCATCATACCGGTCTACCTGATAGCCAGGGAGGCCTTCGGGGAGCGCGTCGGACTGATAGCGGCGGCCTTGATGGCCGTGTCATCCGGAGCGATATCGCTGAGCGTACTCTCGGACGCTGACCACGACGCATTGGCCATGTTCTTCATCCTGTGGTCGTTCTACTTCCTGATACGCGCATTGGAGAGGCTCAGCGGACAGCAGTGGGTGGCCAGCTGGATGTCCAAAGCCTCCATATCCTATGGGCTGCGCTCCTTCGTCAAGGAGAACCGGATACCTCTGCTGCTCGCATTGATGTCCGGCATGTGCATGGCCCTGGCGGCCATGACCTGGAAGGGTTACGTCTACGCCTTGGTGATAATCACCATGTTCCTCGTGGCCCAGCTCTTGATCGACCGCTTCAGCAACCGTGACTCCATGGGCCTGTTGCTGGTGTATGCGATAATGGGCTTCAGCACCGTGATCTTGAGCCTGCCATACTACCTCGGCATGAATCAGGGTTTCCAGTGGTGGGGTCTTCCGATATACATCGTGATAGGCGGCACCCTGGTGGCGTTGCTGTTCTCGATCACCAGGGATAAGCCATGGACTCTAACACTCCCCTCATTCGCCCTCCTCTCCGCTGTCGCCTTGGTGTTCCTCTACCTGTTCTATCCCGGTCTGTTCACCACCCTGGTCACCGGAGCGGGTTACTTCGGCGAAGGTAGCAGGGAGTACGCCACCATCGCCGAGGCCCAGGCGCCATCCTTCAGCGCCTTGGCTTTGGCCTTCGGGGTCATCACCATATGGTTGGCGTTCATTGGTGCGGTTTGGTCAGCCTGGAAGATCGTGAAGGTCCGGCAGCCGTTCTACGTCTTCATCGTGGTCTGGATGTTGGTGGCCATACTCATGGCCTCCAGTGCCCAGAGGTTCATCTTCAACAGTTCCATGGCCTTCGCCATAGCCGCCGCGGTGACGATCAACATAATCATCGCCAAGGCCGACCTGCGGGAGTACTACCACAACATACGCAGCGCTGAATGGCGGGTCAAGTGGCGCCGGGCCCTAAAGCCCATGCCGTTCGCCACGGTGCTGTTCATGACCTTGCTGGTGGCTACGCCCAACGTATGGGTGGCCTTCGATGCCTCCATACCGAACAACACCAAGGCCGATTACGACCAGCAGATCTACGATGGCCTACCATCATTCCTCCGGCCGGATGACTACTCCCATGGTGACCTTCACTTCCTGGGCTCCACCGGCTACCGCATCACCACCCACGACAACTGGTACTTCATGGACGCTTGGGACTGGCTTTCGGAACAGAACAACCACATATACCCCGAGCACAAGCGTCCTGCGTTCCTGTCGTGGTGGGACTATGGATTCGAGGCCGCTCATTACGGCAAGCATCCAACCGTCGCCGAGAACTTCCTGCGCGGCCATCAGATGGCCGCTGCATTCATAACCGCCCAGAGCGAGGCGGAGGCGATAGCCCTGATGATCGTCCGTATACTGGAGACTGAGACCTTCAGCGACGAAATCAAGACCACGTTGGCAGCGCACGGTGTCAACGCTGCACAGCTGGAGGACCGTATCCACAACCCGGAGGGATGGATTCAGCCGATCCTCAACAACCCCGACCTCTATGGACGCTATGCTTCCGACATGACGGCGGCCAACGCCCGCTACATAGCATCCTCCCAATACCTAGCCTCCACATTGGGGACCAACGAGCTCGCCGACCTTTATCACGACCTTCGTGCTGAAACCGGGTTCGACATCGGCTACTTCGCCATAGACTCTCGTCTCTTCCCCTGGAGCTTCCGCTCCATGGGAATATTCAGCGCCCCTGCGTTGTTGGGCGGTCATCTGATGGACGAGTTCGGACTGCCTGCCGACTTCTATGAGATCTACGCCATAGTCAACGGTCAGCCGGTGCCCTTGAACCAACTGACTCCCAACATGCAGGTCAGCGATTACGTCCTGGTCTACAATGATAAGCTCTACGAGAGCATGATGTGGCGGACCTTCATGGGATTCAACCCCACCGACCTGGGAATAACCCAGCAGGGTATACCCGGCATGGCCGGCTCACTGGCGGAGTACGAGAGCATGCAGGGATGGGGTCTGAACCATTTCCGCATGGTGTACCGTACCGCGATGTACAACCCATTCGACAACTTCCAGGACCACCCTGACGCCTGGACCTTCATAAGTTACGACCAGGCCCAGGAGCTCAAGGTGCAGATAAGCGCCGGTAAGGCCACCGGCGTCATCGATGACAGCACCTCCGCCCTCCGTAACGGCGTGGTGTTCCTGCAGTACTACGACGGCGTGGAGATCTCCGGAACGGTGAAGACGGAGCACGGCGACCCGCTGGAGGGTGTCTACGTCACGGTCTACGATGAGTACGGCATACCTCATATGGTCGAAGAGACCGATGCTGACGGCAAGTACAAAGTCCTCGCACCATTCGGCGATGTTGAAGTGAAATTCAGCACCGGTGAGTACGACAAGAGGATGATGCGCGGCGCCAGCGTGATGGAGGTCAAGGATTACTCCTTCACCTACTCCCAGGCGATGCGCGCCGACAACGCCGTCGTGCCCGCGAGCGCTGGCCATCAGGTGAGCTCCGATGTCGTGCTACCCTCTGCCAGCGTTGACGGTAAGCTGCTGTTGGACAGCGAGGGGATGGAGGGTGCTAAGGTCAGTTTCGTGACCGACACCGCCACCCGCAACACCACCGCCGCCGCTGACGGCAGCTACTCCCTCAGCGGCCTGGTGCCCACCACCGGCCGTCTGGTCATCGAGTACAACGGTCAAGAGGTCAGCAACACATCCCTCTCACTGAGGCTGGGGCAGACCAAGACCTTCGACCTGAACATCGCATCCGCTGACGTCTCCGCAACCCTCAAGAATGAGAGGGGCGAGGCCCTGGGCAACCTGGATGTCAACCTCAAGGACACGGTGAGCGGAGCGATCATCTCATCCACCAGTGACGCCGACGGCGTCGCATCCTTCACCGGCCTACTGCCTGGAAGGTACACGCTCTCACTAGGTGACAGCAACCTTTCCGTAGGCCCGGTGGAGTTCAGGATCGGTGAAGGGGAGTCCAAGGAGCTATCGCTGACCGTCAAGGACGCGATGACCCTGAGCGGCATCACGCAGCTGCAGGATTCCACTGCTGTCGGGGATGTCAGCCTCACCTTCTCGTCACCGGAGCTGACGATGCGCACCGTCAGTGACGCTGACGGTAACTCCTCCATCGTACTTCCGCAAGGGGAGTACACACTCTACGCCCACGGATTCCATGCCGGCAAGGAGCACTCCCATCTGTCAAAGGTGAATGTCTCCGACTCACCCTCACATGACATAGAGATGTCCGTGACCTCGGTGCTGAGAGGCAAGGTGTCCGAGGGTGGGGCCTCCCTAATACTGACGGGTGCTGACGGCGAGGTCATCAGGGCTACCGCTTCAAGCAACGGCAATTACCGCTTTGCGGTGCCAGCAGGACACTACTCACTCCTGGCATCCTCGGACGGCAAGGCTGCCTGGCAGAGCATGCAGGTCGCCGGCACCACCGTCCGCGACATCACCCTCAAGGACGGCGCCACCGTCACCGGGACTGTAGGCTACGACATCAATGCTGACGGCGATATATCCGAGGACGAAGGCCTGAGGGCAACGCTGCGCATCACCGATGCGGCCCAACGCTCAATAAAGATAATGAGCGACGAGGACGGCCTGTACTTCTTCACCGTACCCAATGGCAACTACGTCCTGGACGTGATGAAGGACGGGTATGTTAGCAAATCCATCGACCTCAACGCCATCAGCGGTTCCGTGTATCGTGACGTCCACATGCTACCGGAGGACATAACCGTCTCCGGTGCTGTCTCCGAGAAGGTGACCATCGACTTCCAAGCGGTCGGTAGCGGCGCTGTCAGCAAGAGCGTCACCTCCGCCGGCGGCAGTTACAGCGTCTCTTTGCGCCCGGGCGAGTATGACGTCAGGGTCTGGGAGAACGCGGTCCCAGGTAACGAGACCGTCGTCTACAAGCACGAGTCGTCCTTGGACATCGCCATCGGGTCCGAGCCTATCTCAAAGGACATAGACCTGAAGACGATGATCAAGACCGTCATCAGCAACCTCAGTACCTCCGATACGGTAAGAATCGGAGGCGTGGATGGAAAGCTGAATGGTAAGACCACTCACACCATCTACCTGGAGGAGGGCGAGCAGAGCATCTATGCCCAGAGGGGCGACACCCATGCCTACTTCGCATCCCACACCGTGAACTCCACGAACCGTCACATCGACGTTGACTGGCAGACCTCCCGTCTCGTGACCGGTGAGCTCCGCCATGACGGCAATAAGTTCGATCAAGCCAGCGGCGATCTGGTGGTCAGCAAGGGAGCTGCCGAGATGGTGTTCGAGGTCAGTAATGGAAAGTACTCCATCCGTCTGCCGGATGGGGTTTACGACCTGCAGTTCTCCTTCGACACCATCGAGGACGAGAGGTACTACCAGTACACCCACTCCTCCTCGGTGACCGTCAGCGGTGCCACCATAAATAACCTGGACCTGACACGTTCACTCCACAATGTGACCTTGGATTATGAGGTGCTGCGCAACAACGTCCCTCATAACGCTGACATATGGTTCATCGCCAACAGCCCATCAGCCATTGACGCCAAGGTCACCGACAAGGCAAGCGGCAGCATATCCATCGCTCCCGGCAAGTACACCGTTTATGCGGTCAAGGGTGAAAGGGTGTACCTGGACACCATCGAGGTCATCGCCTTCGATGACCTCAGTGTGACCATGGAGCTGGAGCGCGGAAACAATCTGATCGGCACCTTCCTTGCTTCCGGCAAGGGGGTGCAGGCGGAAGCGACCATCACCGATGGTGATGCGACCATGCCTCTGAGCTCCTCGTCCAACGGCATATTCGATATCCATCTGCCGCAGGGATACTACAGCATCAGCGCCTCCGCCACCGTGACGGAGAGGACGATGGATGTCGACTACTCGGCTGATGTCGCTGTGTCCCTGACTAGCAACATCAACAACCTGCAGGTCCACATGGGCCGGGATGATCAGAGGGGACTCTCACTGAGCTACGATGACAGTGTGAGAACCGTGGCCGGAGGCAAGAGCTTCACCGTGTCCTTCAACGTGGTCAACGACGGCAACGTCAATGAGACTGTCACCCTGCAGAGCAACAGCTGGCCGATGAGTTTCAAACAGAATGAGTTCAAGCTGCCCTTCGGAAGCCAGAACGCCAAGACCGTATCCGTCACTGTGACCGCTCCCGCTGATGCCGCGGTCGAGCATAGCGACGTCAAGGTCATCGCCCGCGGTGCCGACGGCAGTACGCTGGGTACGATGACCGTCAACACCGCCGTTGTGGCGGCACCGTCGGTCTCATTGTCATACGAAGGAGCGAAGACCGCCAGCGGTCAGCACTACGACTACGAGTTGAGGCTGCATAACGACGGAAACGTCCGCGACACCTTCGCACTGGCGGTCAACAGCGATTCACTGCAGGACAGGGGATGGAGCGTATCATTGCTGGACTCCAACGGTAACGCTCTGAGTCAGAAGGAGCTTTCCGCCTTCGATCATTCCACGGTGATCGTGAGACTGACGCCGATATCCGGTATGGCGCAGGCTGAACCATCAGTCACCGTCACCGCCAGCTCCGCCGCATCCTCGGATGCTGTGACCTTCACCGGCTCCCTGCCGAACGTGGTGGTATCCGCCGATAGGGTCGGGGTGTCCGGAAGCAGCGTCTACTCCGATGCCGGCGGTATCGGTACCACGACCTGGATACTCCTGGTTCTGACCATCTCATCCATAACCCTTTTCATACTCATGGGTAGGACCCGGGGGGTGTTCTCACGAAGAAAGCGCTGATATCCATAGTGGTGCTGTTGATGATGGCCGCCGCCATGTCCATGGCCCTGCCGACCGAAGCCAGCGCCAACGTCCACGGACCGGATCGCATGGGCACCGGTGACACCGGCACCTTCTTCCTGAACGTCAATGGTAATGCCAGCTACGAGGCCAGCATACCCGGTGGCGCGGTGGAGCCGGAGTTCGGTATCGTCGACGGTGAGGCGGAGATCGAGGTCACCGTCCCGGATAGTGCCGGTTCATACCTCTTGCGCGTGGTTTTCACCTTCGATGACGGCTCGGAGATCACGCGTACCTGGTTGATCGATGTGGTGAGGCCCTATGTGTTCACCGCCACGGTGGTCAACAGCGGCGACATCACCGTCACCGGCATACCGGTCAAGTTCATCCTGAACGGCGACCAGGTGATACACGAGACCACTGTCGATCTCGCACCGGGGGAGGAGAAGGAGCTGGAGTACCGCTTCATCGACCATCGCCTAAGCAGCGGCCGCAACACCATCACCGTGACCGTCGACCCGCAGGGCGAGCTGGTCACATTGGCCACCGGTACCACATCCATGACCACATCGTTCTACATCGGTCAGCCGGACTACTCTTTGTCCAACTGGATAATGGGAATAACACTGCTGATAATGAGCTTCGCCCTGGTCTGGGTGTACCGCAAGCCGAAGAGGAACCTGGGAAGGCCCCGGGGAAGAAGGCGTTAACGGCGCACCATGGCGGCGGTAACGTCGCCGCGGGTCCTCTCCACCACGGAGCGGGAGACGTCCTGCTTCCTCCTTATGGGAAGCACCGCATCCGGATGGTCGAAGCGCATGAGGGTATCATGCACCTGCTCCATTTTTTTCAGGAGCAGCTCCGCCTCACCCACGTCCCCTGACCTCAACAGGTCGAGGCAACGTCTGCGCATCTCCCCCGGGACATCAGCGAGTCCCAGGAGCCAAGCGCGGGTGCTCACCTCCAAGTCTGCAGCGGATGGCAGCTCACCGTCATCGAGGAGCGCATGCAGCAGGAACGCCTCCGACAACTCCATCATTGCATCCTCCACCGCTCCTTTGGGCTCCTGGTCCAGGTAGGAGAGCATCCCCTTCTGCAATCGGCGGCACTCCTCGAGGTGCGGGAGTGCATCCTCGTTGCGGTGCATGGCCTGGATGGCGCGTTTGCTCTCGCGGATGATCTCCCGCGCATCGCGGAAGGAGCGCTCCCGCAGACCCTCGGAGGAATCCATCTCCTGCAACGCCTCGTCGATGAGATGCTCGAGTTGCATGGTCTCAACCGCGCACCTGGCGCATATGCTCCACGCGCTTCTGGACGATCTCCGGCTTGCCGATGTCGTGCCTCACGCGTATGGCCTCCCCCCGCACGAAGCTGAGGGCCTTCTCGCAGTTGGCCTCGGCGGCGCTGATGCTACCGCCCATTCCAACAACGCCCACTGAACGTGAACTACCTGTGACCAGGACGCCCTCATGCATGAACACGTTGGCGTAATAGGAGACGGCGGAGGAGTCTATGACCCCTCTCTCATCCACGTAGATGGGCTTACCGGAGACCGACTTCACACCATAGCCCTCCGGGACGACGTACTTGCAGACCGTGGCGACATTCTTGAAATCCACCTCTTCGGTTAAGGAGCCATCCGCCATCGCCTTGCAGATGTCGGCGAATCCGGTCTTCAGTATGGGAAGCACGTTCATCGCCTCCGGGTCTCCGAAGCGGGCGTTGATCTCGATTATCCTCGGCCCGTCGCGGGTTAACATGAACTGACCGTACATCACCCCGACGTACGGACATCCCTCGGAAGCCATGGCGTCGACGATATCCTTAAGGATTCTCAGGGCGGCATCCCTCTCACCCTTCTCCACGAAGGGCAGCAGGTGGTCCTCGGCGGAGTAGGAGCCCATGCCGCCGGTGTTCGGCCCCACATCGCCCTCGAAGGCCCTCTTGTGGTCCTGCACCAGGGGCATGGGGGCGATGGTGCTGCCGTCGCAGAACACCATGAGGGTGAACTCCTCACCGATGGCCCGCTCCTCGAATATCACACCGGCGCCGCCGATGTCCTGCTCGAAGATCTCCCGTACGTAGGCGGCGGTGTCCTCGAGATTCAGGAGATGCTCCCCCTGTACCTTGACGCCCTTTCCTCCGGTGAGGCCCACCGGCTTCACCACCAGTTCGTAGGGCGCGTCCTCGATGTACGCCAAAGCATCCTTCAGGTCATGGAATGTGGCGTGGCCCAGGTTGCCATCTATGTTATGGGAGTCCAGTAGTTCTCTCATGAAAGACTTGGACGTCTCAATCCTGGCGGCGTCCTTGCTGGGCGAGGCGCACTTCACTCCGACTTCCGTCAGAGAGTCGACGATGCCCTCACCCAAAGGAGCCTCCGGCCCTATGAACGCATACTCAACTCCTGACTCCTGGGCGAACTCGACTATGGAAGCGACATCCATCTCGCTGACTTTCAGCACCTTGACCGCCCTCCTGCTTATGCCCGGGTTGTTGGTGCTCATCGCCGCGTATATCTCAGCACCGGAACGGTGCAATGCCTCGACGGCGGCATGCTCCCTGCCACCGCCGCCGACGGTCAGTATCTTGATCATGGTAATACCTCAAATCCCCAGGGCGGAGATCAACTCCTCGACGCCCTCACCGCTCTTCACGCTCACCGCCACCATGTCCTTGCCGGTGATGCGCTTGTAGTCATCCTTGATCCTCTGCACATCCACCTCCATGTATCCGGCGAGGTCCACCTTGTTGATGGCGGCCACGTCGGCGGAGTGGAATATGTCCGGGTGCTTGCGGACCATGTCGTCACCTTCGGTGACCGATATCAGCACCAGACGCAGGTCGGTGCCCAACGGGAAGTCCGAGGGGCAGACCAGGTTGCCAACGTTCTCAATGAACAGTACGTCAACCTCATCCAGGTTAAGGTGTTCGATGGCATGGTCAACCAGATGGGCGTCCAGGTGGCATTCATGGCCGGTGTTGCAGTTCACCGCCTTCACATCCGATTCCCGCATCCTCTTGAAGTCATCGTCACCGGTCACATCACCGGCCACGGCGGCCACCTTTAGGCCTCTCTTCTTCAACGCCTGAGCGATCTTTATGATGAGGGCGGTCTTGCCGGCACCGATCGAACCCATGACATCTATGGACCGCACGCCTTTCCCGCGGAGGAGGGCGTGGTTGGCCTCGGCGAGCCTCTTGTTCTCGCCGAGCACGTCCAACTCCATCCCGATTTCGGTGATCTTGTGCACGTCCTTGAATCCGACACCGTGCTAATAACTGTTGCTTTCCCCAAGGACGGTATAAAAAACAAAATAAGGAACCAACACTTTCCGATGAATGTTGGCATGAGCTATTCCCAGACATTATCACGGAGATTGGACTCCCTATTGGTCAGAAACGGGGACACCCTGAGACTGGTGTCCTCCGGCAAGGTCCACGAGGGCACCCTGATGCCCCATCACGATTTCAGCGACCCTGACGTCCTGGTACTAAAACTAAAGAGCGGTTACAACGTGGGCGTGAAGGTAGGCGAGGAGGACACCCTGGAGGTCATCAGCAGGGCGGAGGTCAAAAAACCGGTTGCCAAGGATGAGGTTGTGAAGGAAGGCGACCGGCCACGGGTGGCGATCATCGGCACCGGCGGCACCATAGCGTCCTTCGTGGACTACCGCACCGGTGCGGTGCATCCCGCCCTCTCCACTGAAGCACTGGTGTCCCAGGTGCCGGAGCTGGAGGATTACGTGGACATAGACTCCAAGGTGCTGTTCTCCATCTTCAGCGAGAACATGGCGCCTTCCCACTGGCAGGAGCTGGCCTTGGCGGTGGCCAACGAGCTGAACAAGGGCGCCGAGGCGGTCCTCATACCTCATGGTACCGACACCATGGGATACACCGCTGCGGCTCTTGCGTTCATGCTCGGGGAGATACCAAGGCCGGTGATACTGGTGGGTGCGCAACGTTCATCGGACCGTCCCTCCTCGGACGCCAACAGCAACCTCATCGCTGCCTTGCGGTTCGCCGTGGAGCAGGATGTGGCTGAGGTCTGCGTCCTCATGCATGACGGTCCTTCAGACGACTCGTTCGCCGTGCACTTCGGCACGCGTGTGAGGAAGATGCACACCTCCCGCCGTGATGCGTTCAAGAGCATCAACGTTTATCCCCTGGCTAACATCAGCGACGACGGTACGGTGATCAACCATCCCTGCCGCCGCAAGAGTGACATCCGTGTTGAACCGAGGATAGAGTTGGAGAAGGACGTCGCTCTGTTGCAGTACTACCCGGGGATGAAGCCCGCCCATTTCGAGAAGGCATTATCAGGCGGTAAGGGGGCGGTCATAGCCGGGACCGGTCTGGGGCATGTGAACAAGGATATGGTGGGGTTGATAGAGAATTCGGTGTACGGCGGTTCGCCGGTGGTCATGACCAGCCAATGCCTGAACGGATGCACCAACCTCACGGTGTACGATACCGGCCGGGACCTCTTGAGGGCGGGTGTGATAACCGTGCAGGACATGTTGCCGGAGACCGCCTACGTGAAGCTGATGTGGTCCTTGGCCAACAGCGATGATGTAACAGCTACCATGCAAACCCCGTTGGCGAACGAGATGGGTGAGAGGAGGGAGATGGATGTCTGAGCACGAGTTGACCTGCGGGATAGAGATACATCAGCAGCTGGACACCACCAAGCTCTTCTGCTCATGCCGCTCCGAGCTGGCGGAGAGCGAGGACGAGACCTTCCTCCGTCGACTGAGGCCCACGGCCAGCGAGATGGGGGAGATGGACCGGGCTGCATTGCTGGAGGCGCAGAAGAAGATGAGCTTCCGCTACCAGGCGCCGCCGGGCGTCAGCTGTCTGGTGGATGCGGACGAGGAGCCGCCGCACCGGGCGGACGTAGAAGCGACGGACACCGTGCTGACGTTCGCGACCATGATGAACGCCAACATCGTGGACGAGATACACTTCATGCGCAAGCTGGTCATCGATGGCAGCAACACCACCGGTTTCCAGCGCACGGCGCTGATAGCCATGGACGGGCATCTCGACCTCAACGGCAGGAAAATCGGCATACAATCCATATGCCTGGAGGAGGACTCAGCCCGGAAGGTCGATGTCGGCGACGGGGAGATAACCTACCGCCTCGACCGTCTCGGAATCCCTTTGATAGAGATCGCCACCGGACCGGACATGCACACTCCTGAGGAGGTCAAGGAGGTGGCGATGCGCATCGGTACCCTACTTAGGGCCACCAAGAGGGTCAAGAGGGGCATCGGCTCCATACGCGAGGACCTCAACATCTCCATACCGGGAGGGGCGAGGATCGAGATCAAGGGAGTGCAGGAGCTCCGCCTCCTTCCCTTGTACGTGGAGAACGAGGTCAAGAGGCAGAGGATGCTGCTCCGCATCCGCGACATCCTTGATGAACGAGGTGTCGGGAGCGTGGAATTCAAGCCGGTGGATGCGACCGAGGCCTTCAAAGGCTCCCAGTCAAAGGTGATAAAGGGCGCCCTGAAATCGAAGGGGAAGGTCATCGCTGTCAAGCTACCAGGCTTCGCCGGCGTGCTCAACGGCGAGGACGGCTCACTGCGCCTGGGCTCCGAGCTTGCAGGTCGGGCGCGCACCCGGGGTGTGAAAGGGATATTCCATTCCGACGAGCTCCCCGCCTACGGCATCGAGGCGGAGGAGGTTGACGCGCTGCGCAACCTACTATCACTCAAGGACGATGACGCCTTCGCGATATGCGCCGCGCCCAAGGCGAAGGCCATGGAGGCCCTGCAGATGGCCGTGGACCGCGCCAATGAAGCGTTGGAAGGCGTCCCGGAGGAGACCCGCGACCCTCTTCCGGACGGCAGTACCCGCTACTCCCGCCCTCTTCCTGGGGCGGCTAGGATGTATCCGGAGACCGACGTACCTCCTGTCACAGTTGACGATGAGCGTCTGAGGACGATACGCGAGAACCTCCCGGAACTCCCCGATGAGACCGTTAAGCGACTGGTGAAGGACCACGACATCAACGAGCAGCAGGCCTCGCAGCTGGTCCGCAACGGCAGGGACGAGCTGTTCGTGACGATCGCCGAAGCCCACGGCTCCGCCGGGGTGGCGGCAACGCTGTTCGCCAACACCCTTCCTGAATTGGAGCGTGAGGGCCTGGACACCGACTCGCTGCGTGACGATGCGGTCATGGAGGCCTTCCGCCTCCTCAAGGAGGGGGCGTTCGCCAAGGAGGCCCTGCCCTCCCTGTTCAGGGAGATGTGCTCCGGCATATCCCCGCAGGAGGCCATCGAATCGTTGGGACTGAGCGCCATGTCAACCGATGAGGCGGAGGATGTGGTACGCAGGATCGTGCAGGATCGAGTCGGCTTCGTGCGCGAGAAGGGGATGGCCGCCATCGGACCTCTGATGGGCCCGGTGATGGCCGAGCTCCGGGGCAAGGTGGACGGCAAGGAGGCCAACTCCCTGCTGAAGAGGATGATAGAAGAAGTGATCGGGAGATAATATGGAAGGGATCAAGAAACCCACACTGACCATCGCCCTGTGCATAATCTCCGGGCTTTTGATCATCACCAACGTCTGGTGGTTCCAGGCCGAGGAGCTGATGCTCTTCGACCTGGGCATCGACCCTTGGCTGTTCTACACCCTGATGTCCACCTTGGGCCTGATGGTGGCGTTCATCGGCGGCCTGATGTACCTGGCACCTATCTACACCGTGCCCTTGGCCAAGATAGCAATGGTGCTGGCGCTATGCTCATTCCCTGCCGGCGGAGGATTCGCACTAGGGGCGTTGGCCGGCTTCGCCGCCGGTTTCACCGGGATATTCTGTGGACCCTCAGCGGGAGATCTCCAGGACATCGAGGCGCTCGAAGAAGAGTGAGCGGGAGCCGAGCTTCTTGACCTTGTAGGTCTCCAGCATGGTATCCAGCCTCCCATGGTCCATGAGCGAGCAGGTGACCACCACCAGGCGGCCGTCCGGGTTCAGATGCTCATCGGTACCGTCCAACAACTTCCTCAAGGGGTCAAGGCCATCCTCCCCACCCGACCAGGCGGCCTCCAGCATCCCCTCCTCCTGCACCGGCAGGTAGGGGAGGTTGAAGATCACGAGGTCGAAGGTCCCGTGCACGTTCTCATACACGTCGGAGACCCGGGCCTTGATCTCCACCCCGTTGTCCTCGGCGTTGACTATCGTGCACTCCACCGCCATGGGGTTGATGTCCACCGCGGTAACGGTGGCACCGGCCTTGGCACAGTGTATGGACACGATCCCCGATCCACAGCCTATCTCCAGCACCTCGTCTCCAGGACTTACCTCCAGTGACTCTATCAGGAGCACCGAGTCATCGTCCGGGGCGTAGACGTCGGGAAAAACCTTTATGCTGATTCCGGGGTCGAACAACATCGGTATAACATAGATTTCTCGATTATTTATACGCCGACTCCCCTCGATGACAGTACCCAAGGCTGGAGGCCTCGGTGTCGCCACCTCATGATTTTATAACGAGAGAGCTTTGCAAGGGGAGGTGAACCTGTTCAGCATCCTCTCGGTGATAGTGGTGGCGGCCACCATAGGGCTGTTGTTGTCCAGAAGGTACGAGGTCACCTACGTCCTTATACTCAGCAACCTGCTGATATTCTTCCTCAGCATCCTGTCCGCGGTGGGTGTCACCGGCGGGGTGTTCGGTTGGGTGCAGTTCGAGCTCGGTTTCCGTCCGGTGTATCTGGAGACCGGCGAGAACCTGTACACCATCATCACGCACATGTTCGTCCACGCGTCGTTCCTGCACGTGATATTCAACATGCTCTTCCTCTTCCTGATCGGGACGCAGCTGGAGAAGCGCATCGGTAAGGGACGGACCATAGCCATCTACTTCCTCGGCGGCCTCTTGGCATTGGCGACCGAGTCCTTCATGCAGTGGTCGCCGGACAGCGGCTTCTCCACCATCCTTCTGGTGGGTGCCTCCGGCGCCATATCGGCGCTGATGGGCGCGATGCTGTTGCTCTACCCCCAGGATGAGATACCCTTCTTCCTGGGGCCGATATTCATGCAGAGGGTCAAGGTCTGGTTGTCGGTCGGCACCTGGTTCCTGCTACAGGTGTTCTTCCTCATCGCGGGTATGGAGATGGGCGTGGCCTACGGTGCGCATGTCGGCGGCTTCCTGGGCGGTGTGCTGGTCGCCAGACTGGTGGTCGAGGTCCGGACGTCGGTGGGCGACAGCCCCCTTGAGATGGAGGACCTGCGCATGCTCGCCCGCGACCCCCGTGCCCAGAGGGCCCTGGCGGAGGCGGAGAGGGCGGACGAGGAGGACATACGCCGGGCATGGTTGGAGGAGTTCGTGGAGAACGCCACCTGTCCGGTCTGCGGGACGAGGCCGGAGTCGAAGGGGAACAAACTTAAGTGTCGCTGTGGTTTAGAAATACGATTTAGATGACACCTGTTAGCGTCGACCTGTTGACCGTCGGCCTCCTGATCAAGGAGGACGACGTGGTGAAAGAGGCGCACTCCACCTCTACGATGGTACGCAGCGGAGGGAGGACGGTCGTCGTCGACACCTCCTCCCCGGAAAGGAGGGAGGCCATACTGCACTCCCTGCAGCAGTTGGACGTCAGACCCGAGGATGTGGACATCGTCGTCACCACCCACGCCCACCGCGACCACATGGGCAATGACGACCTGTTCCCCAACGCCGAGTTCATCATCCATGAGGAGGAGGGCGAGCTCAGCGGAAGGACGGTCATGAAGGGCGACATCCTGGAGGTGGCGCCGAACGTGGTCGTCATGCATACCCCCGGCCACAGCCGGGGGAGCGTTTCGGTTTTCGTGGAAGGGGAGCAACGCTATGCGATGACCGGTGACGCCATCCCCTTGGAGGACAACTTCCGCCGCATGGTGCCGCCCGGGGTGCACTTCGACCGGGAGATCGCACTGCAAAGCATTATTAGGGTGGGAGAGTTCGCCGACATCATCGTACCCGGGCACGGCTTCCCGTTCCCGGCCGGTAGGTGAGTCAAAATGGAATCGGACGTCTTATATGCGGAGTGCCCCGACTGCGGGGAGGTCACCCTGCACGAGGTACTCAAGGCCAAAGCGGGGAAGGCGACACTGGAGGCCACCATCCGCTGTCAGGAGTGCCAGCGGGTGCATGCGGAGACCATCCGCCAGGCGGAGACGCTGTTGGTACCGGTCATAGTGAGCGATGGCGACGAGTCCATACGCATGAGCACCGACCTGGAGTCGGACGACCTTCTGGTGGTCGACGATGAGTTCTTCGTCGATGACGTGTACGTGAGGATAACCGCCCTGGAGCTCAAGGGCGGACGGCGCGTGAAGAAGGCGGCCGCAACGGACATCGCCGTGATATGGGCGAAGCGCTTCGACCGCCTCAAGATCAAGGTGTCGATAAACAACGTCCACAAGACCCTGGCGAGGAGCGTCGAGGCCGCCCCGGAGGAGGAGTTCGCCATCGGCGACATCCTCAACTTCGGCAAGGATGACGTGGTCATTCACGCCATAAAGGCCCGTAGGCGCATGGTCCGCCATGGAGCCGTTGAGGCCAGGGACATCGTGCGCATCTACTGCAAGATCATGCGGAAGACCTATTCTTAGGCACCAGGATGTGGTCCAGCACATCGGCGATGTTGCTGGACTCGACCACCGCATCGGATGCGGCGATGACCTGGTCATCAATAGGATTGAAGGCTATCGAGAAACCGGCGTTCTCGAACATCTTCACGTCCACGAAGGAGTTGCCGATGGCCACGGTCTCCTCCTTCGTGACTTGGAACCTCTCCATGAACTCCCGCATCTTTATGCCCTTGTCGGAGAGGTCAACGTTCAGTATCCCCTCTCCCACCAAGAGGCCATCGTCATCGGTGATCAGGGTGTTGGCCGCGTAGTCGTCGAAGTCGTGGCCCAATGCGATGCGCCGGGCGGCGATGTCTATGCCCCCGGACACGATGACCGATGCGATGCCGTTGTACCTCAAGGTGGCTATGGTCTCCTGCAGACCGTCGATGATGGGCATGTTGCGCAACGCATCGTTCACGTCGGATATCGACATGTCCGCCTTCACGGTCTTCCACAGCGCCACATCGCGACGAATGAACTCCGCCTCGTCTATGGCCCCGTCCTTGAACAGTTGCAGGTTGCGGCTGTTGTCCACACCCATCACATCATGCACCCATTTCCAGGATGAGACGTAATCGAAGAGCACTCCGTCCATATCGAAGACCACCAATCGGTAGGGGCTGTCTCGCACAATTGGCGATGTGAAAGCTTAATTAAAAATGTTGAGCTATCAAGGGAAGATGATCACCATAGTGGGCACCGGCCACGTTTTCCGGATCCAGGAGCAGGTGTCCTTCATAGTCAAAAACATCTGGCCCCAGGCCGTGTTGGTCGAATTGGACCCTCAGCGTCTCCAGTCCATACGGGCTCCAGGGGACCCGCAGAAGGCCAAGGCCCCTTGGTTCTACCGCATGATGGCCCAGCAACAGGTCCGTCTGGCGGATGAGTTCGGCGGTACCGTCGGAGGCGATATGCTGGCCGCCGTGGAGGCGGCGGAGAGGGTGGGTGCGCAGCTCATACTCATCGATGACAACGCCAACCAGGCCGTCAAGGAGTTGCTGGAGAAGATGCCCGCCCGGGAGAAGGTCCGTCTCCTGCTATCTTCACTGCAGGGCATGATGTCCTCCAAGAAGACGGTGGAGAGGGAGCTCACCCGCTTCACCGAGGAGGAGGACGATTACATATCCGACATGAGGCGCCATTTCCCGTCCATGATGGAATCCCTGATCGATGACCGGAACGGACGCATGGCGGAACGCATACGCAACGCGGCGCAGCGCTTCGACGACATGGTCGTGGTGGTGGGGGACGCCCACGTGGAAGGCCTCCATGAACTACTGCAAGACCTTGACGTCAGAAAGATAAGGCTGAAGGACATTCTCGACCCGGAGCGGATGGCATCCATCCGCCGTGAGCTATGGAACGGCGAGGCACCGGCATGAAGGTAAAACTGCTCTCCTACACCCCCGATGCGGACCGCATCTGCGCTTCCGCAGGCCAGTCCTGTTACTCATCCAAAGGCGCCACCGCCATACTGGACGGTACGGACGATGCACAGGCGGAGAGGATATTGGGCAAGATCGTGGGCATGGGCCATCATTCGGTGATCGAGCATGCCGTGTTCACCTTCTCCGTGGAGGGCGTGTCCCGCGCCTTGACCCATCAGCTGGTGAGGCACCGCATGGCATCCTACTCCCAGCAGAGTCAGCGTTACGTGTCGATGCAGGAGGCTAGCTACGTGACCCCGCCGAGCATCTCCGAGGACCCTGGACTCAAAGCGCGTTACGATGCCATGATGGACGGCATATGGAAAGCTTACCGTGAGTTCGCTGACGTGGTCCCGAAGGAGGATGCCCGTTACCTCC
The DNA here is from genome assembly GCA_007117455.1 of Candidatus Methanomethylophilaceae archaeon. Classification (GTDB taxonomy): domain Archaea; phylum Thermoplasmatota; class Thermoplasmata; order Methanomassiliicoccales; family Methanomethylophilaceae; genus PWHV01. Next base: position 14,400 of record SKGM01000025.1, on the reverse strand, counting down.
TCCCCAACGCATCCACCACCAACATCACCATCACCATGAACGCCCGAGAGCTGTTGCACTTCTTCTCCCTGCGCTGCTGCAACCGCGCCCAATGGGAGATCAGGGAGATGGCCGACCGCATGCTGGAGCTCTGCAAGGAGGTCTCCCCGGTGATATTCAAGGAGGGTGGCGCACCCTGCGTATGCGGCCCCTGCCCGGAGGGCGACCTCACCTGCGGGGACCCGAAAGGCTGAGATGCCAGCATCCCTAACGACGGAGAAAGGACTGGCCCCGTACAATAACGCTTAAATACAGTATATCCTTAACCTGACTTACTCGGTGAATGAAATGGGAAAGATCAGACCCACTTATATCAAGAGAGTGTCCATAGAGCTGCTCGAGAAGTACCCTGAGGCCTTCAGCGAAGACTTCGACGAGGCCAAGAAGATGGTCGATGTGCTTTGCGATGTGAACTCCGTCACCATGCGCAACCGCATCGCTGGATACATCGTCAACTACCGCCGTCAGCTCGACTTCTGAACCCTGCGGCCACAAACCTTATCGTTCACCGTGAACAAAGGCCCGAGTGGGGTAGCTAGGATATCCTGTGAGATTGCGGATCTCTTGACCCGGATTCGAATTCCGGCTCGGGCACCACTCATTCTTCCTTGAAGCCCTTCCGCTCCACGATATCGAAGTTCCCTGGCGGCAGTATCCGCGCCAACTCCTCCTCCGGGACCGAGAACTCCTTGGCGAGGTTCGAAACCTGCCGCCCCCTCTTCTCCTTGGACGGCCTTATGACCACGAACCTCTTCGCCCTCTTCTTGATCAAAGACGTGGGTGCGCACATCACCTTGCGTGAACCCTCATGGTCCACCTCACCAACCGCCAGCTCGACCGGCAGATGGTAGAGGTAGTTCCTCTTCCCGCGTATTATGAACGCCCCTCTGGGCACGAACTCGCCGGGCTGGGGGGTCTTGGACACTTGGTCGGGGTTGACCCAGTATGCGGCGCCCTCCGCGAAGCAGGACGTCCAGGCCTTGGATTGCGCCAGAGCGAAGTTGGCCGCCTCCCTCAGATCATCCTCATTCGCATCCCGTCCCTCTTTCAGGACTATGGACGGCGCCCCATGCACGTCAGCATGGACATATACGTCGTTCTCCTTCAGATGCTTCTTGACCAGCTGGTCGTTGGTCTTGGCATCCCGACCGCACATCGCCAACAGTCCTGAGGAGGAGATGAACCATTTGTACCTCTCGAACCAGAACTGCTTGGTGGGCTTGGCGTCCGACCTCTCGGCCTCCTTCTTCGCCAGGCCCTTTAGGCGCCGGTCCCGCTGCTCCTCGGTCTCCTTGAGAGCGAGCTCGGCACGCTTGGACTTCTCACCGATGTCCTTGCCCTTCTGATACAGCACGGACGCGTTGGCGTCCGGACCCTCACGGTAGTCCAAGGGGACGTCCATCTCGTCCAGGATGGCGACCACCTTGTTCTTGGAGGGGTCGATGGAACGTACGAACGGTATCTTCATGGCTCCCGTCTTGAGACGGCCCCAATCAAGTTTGCGGGACTGTTCCCCCAGGACCTTCAGGAGTTCGGTCACCTGCGCGTAGTTGGTGTATATGGAGTCGGCCTTGGCCTTGAAGGCCACCGCCTCCTCCTGGTAGTTGTGGATGGTCTCACGCTGACTCTCTATCCTCCTCTCCAGCTTCTGGAGGTGAGGATCGATGACCGCCTTCTCCTCCTCGTCCTGCAGCTGTGACACGTACTCGTCCAAAGCGATGGAGAAGGAGTCCCTGGCATCCTGTTCCAGGGATGCGTTGCTCTTCAGGCGCACCGGTGACACGTCCACCAGCTTGTCGCCGTCATTGTACACCGTGGGTGAGCGGGAGTCGATCACCTCGTCGATGAGCGTCCGCATCTCACGGTACACCGTGGACAGCGATCGCGCATCGAGTGCTGAGATCATGGTGTTCTTCTCTATGCCGCTGCGTAGGCAGACCTCCTCGGCGTACTGACCGCCGAGGTTAGCTGACGTTGCGAGAGTTCGAACGAGATCGGAATCGGAGTCCTTGACCGCGGCGAGGAAACCCTCCTCATCCGCTTGGATGGGGTCGAAACGACCGGCGGGCATCGAATGCTCCGCCCCCGGTCTCACCTGACGGTGCCTCCAGCTCTTCTGCACTATGCAGTTGAGTATCCTGCCCTCGCTCACCAGCAGCACGTTGCCGCCGCCGAATATCTCGAAGATCAGGTGTATGGGCGATTCCTTCGACGAGAGTTCCACATCCACGATGCGGTCGAAACCGACCTGTTTCACCGAGTTGATGCGGGAGTTGCCGATCTGCTTACGCGCGAAGGAGGCGAAGGAGGAGGGCATCTGCGGCGTCTCCGGCTTCTCCTGTGCCAGATACAGCCATTTCTTCCTCTTGAAGAACAGCTCCCGCTTACCCTGCCCTTGTACGTTTATGCGGAGGAGCACGTTGCCGTCGCCCCAGTGGAAGACCTTGTCGACGTAGGAGCCCACAAGCTCCTGCATCTCCTCCACGACCGCGCGGACATCGAACGTACTCATCTCCTTCTTCATGGGAGGCGGATTAGAGCGCCTGGTAACATAAAGTTATTGTCGGCGCCAGTTCAGCGACGGAACCTCCCCAGCATATAGGCCATGAAGAATATCATCGCCGCTATCGCCACGACCAGGACCGTTTCGGACTCCGTTTCCTCCTCAGCCACCAGGGGGGAGAGGGCGTCGGCCAACGTACCATCGGCGTTGGCGACGGTTGTGAGTGTGGTCTCTTCATATCCCTGCATGGATATGATTAAGGCCACGTTAGAACCGCTGGCCGCCGGAGGGAGCTCAACGACCGCCATCCCGTCCGAATCAGTGGAGGCGTTGTACCAGGTCTGACCATACCGGACCGATACATCAGCACTCCCCAAAGGACCCTCGTCATCAATCACCGGGCCGATGGTCAGAGTGAGGTTCACGGACACCGTCTTAGTATCCGTGCCGTTGTTCCCGGCGGCATCGAAGACCTTCAAGGTTATGGTGAAGATGCCTGACCGGTTGAATTGATGTTGCACCGACTCATGATCGTAACTCACCTCTCCGATGCCATCATGGAAGGTCCAATTGTACGAGGTGATGCCGACATTGTCGGTCGAAGCACTAGCGTTCAGACCAACGATGTCGCCCAGGGGGATCAGGACATCAGCACCGGCCACGGCCACCGGCTTCTCGGTGTCGAGCACCGTCACGGTGATGATGTCACTGTCCTCAAGCCCGGAGGCATCCCTGACGGTCAGCTTCACCTCATACTCCCCGACGAGAGGGAACACATGAACCAGAGCGACGAGATAGGATGTAACCGCTGACACCCCATCATTGAACTCCCAGGTGTGGTTCGTTATGCCGACATTGTCCGTGGAGGCGCCTGCGCTCAGCAGCACCGCCTCGTTCTGCCCGACGATAAGGTCGCTCCCGGCATCAGCCGTGGGCCTGATGTTATCATATGGTGAGATCAGAGGAAGGAGGTCCACATTGGCCCCCGCCGGTACATGGTACTCGTCAGGGAATCCGGGATTGGAGGAGAAGTCCTGCCAATAGTTACCTCCTCCCTTGGCCCCGGTCTCGTTCCAGAGGTTCACCCCCGCATCATTGGCATGGTTGGCGTTGAAGAGGAAGTTGTTGTTGTACAACAGGTTACCATCACTGCCCGGGGACACCTGGATACCAATGAAATTGGAAACCAGCTCGTTCCCCTTTATGGTGTTCTCATCGGAGTTGGATAGCGTTATTCCGTACTGGATGGATCCAGAGGCCTTGTTGTATGCAATGAGATTACCAGAGGACGCATCCTGGATGAGGATGCCGATGATGTTGTCGGTCACGGTGTTGTGCATAACTTGCACATCATCCGCTGAACCTATGCGGATGCCGTAGCTCCCGCCACTGAAATGATTGTCCATGGCCAATCCCGAGTCCGAATTCTGGAATTCCAAACCCGATTCAGTTATCTCCGCCTCATTGAACCTCACATCCGCATTGGCGGACAGGGTCAGCGATATGGCATAGTCCGTGCCAGTCATTTCGTTGTTCCAGATCACCGGATCGTCTGAGAATATGAGACGTATTCCGTACTCCGCTCCCGAGAAGGTGTTCCCCCTCACGGAGGGTGAGGCGGAGGACACGACCCTGATCGCATCATCCACAGCGGTGACATCGTTATCATGGAACACCAGACCGGGACCATTGATTATATCGGCGCCGATGCGCTGTCCCGATATGTTGTTCCCGACCAGGGTCAGGTTGTTGGACCCCGATGCCTGCAGACCGTGGTCAACATGGTCTACGACGGTGTTGTTCAAGAAGACGTTGAAACCGGAGTCCTCCAGATAGATGCCTGTGAGTCCGTTGTCGGAGACATCGTTGCCATGGAATGTGTTGTTATGGGAATTGAAGAAAAGGACACCTTGGTTGTTATCATTCACAGTGTTGTTATGAATGAGGTTTCCGTATGAATCGATGAGCAGTAGGCCGTTATTGTTCTGATTTACAGTGTTGTTCTCCAGATGGTTTGCGTCCGAGCCGGTTAACCTGATGCCGTCACTCGACCCACCATGGATATCATTGCCCCGTATGGTGTTCATGGTGGAAGAGTCCTGGATGCTGATGCCGATGCCGCCATCGGAGACGGTGTTGTTCTCCACCAGATTGCCATTCGATTCCAGCATCAGGGTCAGGCTTGTTATGGTGTTGAGAAGGAGGCTGTTGTCCCTTATGATACTGTCTTGCACCGATCCGAGCAGGATGCCGTTCCAACCGTTGAGGGCAATGGTGTTGTTCGCGATACTCAACTCGGCACCAGTCTGCACACGGATACCGTGACCGTTATTGTGTATGGAATTATCCTCTATCACCGTCCCCTGACGGTTTTGGACAATTATGCCGCTGTGGTCGGGTGAACCGGTGATGTTCATGCCGCTTATTGTGACGTCGTCAGCGTTGACGGTGATAACATTCCCCAAACCCTGACCGTCTATGGTGGTGATGTCGGTACCGTTGCCGATTATCGCCAAGCGCTTGTTGATGAACAGATTCTCAGCGTAGAGGCCGTCATAGACCCTTATGGTATCTCCCGGAGAGGAAGCCGCGACGGCATCCTGGATGGTTACGAAATCACCGCCGCCAGAGGCGTCCACGATCCAGGTGTCACCTTCATACGGTGACGCCTCAACCGACTGCGGCATGAACGAAGCGACCGCCACCATGCTCGTCAACAAAGCCATTCCCAGTACGACTGACACCAAATATTTCCAATCCATACGACCACACCTTGACCGCTGTAGAGTCAGAAAGTTCTCGGTTCCATGGTCTATGGATGAAACTTACTAACTATTGTTAATTGATTCTCAAGGTCGGTATTTATGGTTAATTAATCTACCCCATATATCGCTCCGACATCAGACTGAATGTTGACCCGGCATTCCTGAGGGGCATTCCAGATGGGGCTTCCGGACCTTCAGTCTAGATTCTCTTCTCAGAAACGCTTATTAACAATAGGGCAATTGAGGGGGGTAGGCCGCTGTGGCTAAGGGGTATAGCGACGCCTTGGTAAGGCGTAGGTCGCGGGTTCAATTCCCGTCAGCGGCTCCACTTTCCTTCTAACTTCCCATATGCCCTCTTCAACGAGGGCCGCCACAGTTCATCCTTGGAAAAGACCACAGAGTCAGAGGAACGGAATAAAATTTACCGGTTTCCAGTGACTCTGATGGTATCGTCTTCCGAGGATGCGCTCACATACGGTAGTAGACGAAACCGGACCAGATCTTGGGGAAGAAGTATGTGCTCTTCTTAGGCATCCTCTTCCCGGCGCCGGATATCTCCCATACCTTGTCCAGGCTCGGAGGGTTGAACACGATGGCCAGGTCATGGTCCTCATGCTTCATCCTCCTCTTGGCCTCGTCCATGAGGGCCTCGAAGCTGACCTCCACTTTACCCTGGTCGTACCCGAGTATCCCTTTCATGATCCTCTCCTGGGCGATGTAGGTGTCTAGGGAGTCAAGCGGGTCCTCGTGCTTCTCAGCGAACACCGCCAGGGCCATTCCGGAACGGAGTATTATGCCCATGTCGGCACCCTGTCCGAGGTGATAGTCCAGGTCGTCGGTGTCCGGACAGTCGATGACCTCGAACTCCTGTCGGAGCGATTCGATGAAGTCATCCTCCAGGAAGTCCTGGCAGCGAAGGAGGCGATGGGTCGGCCAGACCACCAGGCCTGGGTCGTTTGAGGCTACCAGGGTGGCCATGACGAACTGCTTGCCCTTGGCCTCCGGGTTCTCCTCGCCGTAGGTGCAAGCGGTCTCGAACCGGTGGTGCCCATCCGCTATGAGCACCCGCTGTTCCGCAAGGGCGGATGATATCTCATCCACCAATCCATTGTCGCTGATCACCGAGAAACGGTGCACCACTCCCCTCTCATCCTCGGTCTCATAGACCCTGACGGCATCCGAGGATATCCTGGCCTGCAGATCCTCGTCCAGGCCCTCGGATATCCCGAATATGGACTCGCAATGGGTCTCTGTGTCACGCAGGAGGTTCAAACGGTCCTCCTTGACCTTCGGGAAGGTCTCCTCATGGGGGATTATCTTACCGGTTGAGTATGGCTCAGTACCAAGTATCCCTACGATTCCGGAACGGACATACCGCTCACCGGAATCATCGAAGACCTGTTCGTACAGATAGAATGACGGGCCATCCTGTTCCAGTACGCCGTCGTCCATCCAGGAGTCCAACTCCTCCCGGGCGGCGAGGTAGCGGCCATCCACCGGCCTCAAGGTTATCCTGGTTACATTGTGGGGCTTGGATTGCAGCCCCTTCAACTCATCTGCGGAGATCACATCGTAAGGTGGCGAGATACGTTCATCGATGCTCTCCCCGTCCTTGAGGGAGGGTCTGAATCCGGGAAAGGGTAGGAACTTGACCATGAGAACTCTCCTAGGCTCTGCTTTCGTCTATACGTAAATCCATTAAATAGATTACCGGGGCACCGCCCGAGGGTGTAGGGTTCAGAGATCTGAAAAATAGGCCCTTGCAGGCATCCAAACCACAAAAAAGGAATGGTCATCAGCCGTGTCCAGATATTCACTGGGAACATTCGGAGGGCCTCAAGAACAGTGAAATATCGCCCTATTCGTTTTTGTTAAATAGGATAGCGTTATTTTTATCCGGAACGAAAGGAGGGTTTGAAATCTACGTTAACACAATCAAAGACATAGAGGGCCTCACGGCCGAAGAGAAGGATGAGTTGTCCGCGGTCGTAGATAGATTCCCTTTCCGAACCACCGAGTACTACCTGTCATTGATCGATTGGTCCGACCCTCTGGACCCATTGAGGATGATCGCCATCCCCAGCATCCCTGAGCTAGCGGGGTGGGGGAGTCTCGACCCCTCCGGGGAGAGTGATTACACCGTCGCCCCCGGATTGGAGCACAAGTACGAGCAGACCGCCGTGCTTCTGGCGAGCGGCACCTGCGCCAGCCTGTGCCGCTACTGCTTCCGCAAACGACTGTTCATGGATGAGCATGATGAGGCGCCTCTGAACATCGACGCCGCCTTAGAATACATAGCCGCCAGGCCGGAGATAAGCAACGTCCTGGTCACCGGCGGTGACCCGTTTATGATGGGCACATCGAAACTGGACCGCCTCCTGGAGTCTTTGCGGGAGATCGAGCACGTCCGCATAATACGCCTGGGCACCAAGGTCCCGGCGGTGCATCCCCATCGGATCCTGGAAGACCCGGAGCTCATGGAGGTGATATCGAAGCACATCACCCCCGACCGCAGCATCTACGTGATGACCCAGTTCAACCATCCCCGCGAGCTGACCGAACAGAGCACCACCGCCGTGGACATGCTCCAGAAAGCCAATGCGGTTGTGAGCAACCAGACCCCGTTGTTGAGGAAGGTCAACGCCAACCCCCACACCCTGGCGGAGTTGATGAACGAGCTCTCGTACATCGGCGTCGCTCCATATTACGTGTTCCAGTGCCGCCCCACCGTGGGGAACAGGCATTTCTCCGTGCCCATAGAGGAGTCCTATCGCATAGTGGAGGAGGCCAAGGGGATGTGCTCAGGCCTCGCGAAGAGGTTCAGCTATGTGATGAGTCACCGGAGCGGTAAGATCGAGGTCATCGCTGTGGACGAGCAGAACGTCTACATGCGCTATCATCAGGCTGCCAAGTTAGAGGATATGGGCAAGACCATCGTACTCCCCCGCAACCCCAACGCCCTGTGGTTGGATGATTACATGTCAGAGTGAGGGATGGCAGGGGACATCGACCATCAACGATTGTGATAGATTAATATTAAATGGCGCCAGGTTGATATCCTAACGCCGTAATGAAAATCTCAAAAGCCCCTGGTGATCAACGTGCGGTTTCGCCGGTGATCGGGACCATCCTACTGGTGGCCATAACAGTTATTCTGGCGGGGACCCTGATGGTGACCGCGATGAGCCTGGCCCCGGCGATGATGGAGGATGACACTGAGAGGTGGCCAGAACTCCCGGAGGCCCCGATACTGGGCCCAGGGACCGGCACGCCCGAGGACCCGTTCATCATCTTCAACCGCGGCGACCTGGAGAACATATCTGAGGATATGGGCGCCCATTACAAACTGGCCAACGATATAGATCTCAGTGATCGGGACTGGGCGGTCCTCGGAGCGTCCAACAACCAGTTCAGCGGAAGCCTGGACGGCAACAACAAGAAGATCATCGGTATGCGGATCATATCTCCTGGGACCAGCAATCTGGGCCTGTTCTCACACATCTTCGACACCGGCGAGGTGAAGAGACTGGTGGTCGAATCCGCGGAGCTGGAGGGTTTCAACCATGTGGGCATAATCGCCTCGAGGAACAACGGCGAGATCAGGTCCTGCATCGTTGACGGAAACGTAATCGGGAACCATTACGCCTCTGGCATCACTGGTTCCAATGCCGGGACTGTGAGGTCGGTGGTGGCGGATGTCTCATTGGTTGGTAACCTCTATGTCGGCGGTGTTGTGGGCAGGAACCTTCAAGTAGGATCGGTGGAGGACTCCCGGTCCTCAGGTACCGTGAAAGGCTCCAACTGGGTTGGTGGACTGGTCGGTGATAACTATGGGACCATAAGCTCATCGAGGTCCAGCGCGACGGTGTCAGGCACATCCTCCATCGGTGGCCTGGCAGGAGGGAACCTGAACGGAGCCACAATATCGAACTCCATATCCACCGGCTCCTCAGCAAGCACCCTGCATTACTCCGGAGGCCTGGTGGGCGAGAACCGGGCTAGCACAGTGACCCACAGCACCTCCTCAGCATCCGCCAGCGGTAACTGGAGGGTGGGCGGCCTGGTGGGTGCCAACACCGAGGACGGCATCGTTTCCGACAGCCACTCTTCCGGTGCGGTCTCCGGGACCACCAGGCTCGGAGGATTGGTGGGCGAGAACAGTGACTCCACCATAACCGGTTCCACCAGCTCCTCGGCGATGACGGGCGGTAGCAGGGTAGGGGGATTGGTGGGATTCAACCACGAAAAGGCTAGCATATCATCATCCCAATCCAACGGGGTTGTGACCGGCAGCTCTGAGGTCGGTGGCCTGGTGGGCGAGAACCGCGATGCATCGATAACCGGTTCCAGCAGCTCGTCGGCAGTGACCGGTACAAGCAGGACCGGCGGCCTGGTGGGATACAACCTCAATGGAGCAACCATTTCCTCATCCCATTCATCCTCAACGGTGTCATCCACCGCTCAAGAGTGCGGAGGCCTGGTGGGTTTAAACAATGGAGGCTCTGTAGCTAACTCGTATGCAACCGGTCCTGTCAACGGCGCCCTAAACACTGGAGGACTGGTGGGAAACAACGTCCAAGGGTCGTCGATATCCAATTCCTATGCCACGGGCTCGGTGAGTTCCACCGGCAACTCCGTCGGAGGCCTGGTGGGCACCAATTCTGGTTCAACCATACAAAACTCCCATGCGATCGGTGATGTCCAGAGCGGAGGCTCATTCACCGGCGGTTTGGTGGGGACGAACAACGATGCGAGCATCAGCGACTCATACGCGACCGGCCAGGTGCAGGCCGCCGGTAATTACGCCGGCGGCCTGGTTGGGGATAACCGTGATGAGGCCACCATCTCCCGCTCATATGCTACCGGTGAGGTGAATGCTAACAACCACGCCGGCGGCCTGGCCGGGTGGAATCGTGAACAGGCCACCATCTCCCGTTCATACGCGACCGGGGATGCGGTGAGCATCGACCAGGTATCAGGCGGACTGGTGGCGGAGAACTCCGCCTCGATCAGCGATTGCTACGCTGAGGGCAGCGCCTCCGGGACCTTCAACATCGGCGGCCTGATCGGTAGGAACTCCGGTACTGTGGATCGCAGCTACTCCACCGGGGCGGCGAGCGGTAGCGGCGGTGTGGTGGGATCATTCATCGGCAGCCACAGCGGAACCATATCCCTCAGCCATTGGGACACCCAGACCTCTGGCTCCGAGAACGGAATCGGGTCGGGGAGCAGTGCCGGCGTGGACGGCAGGACGACCGAAGAGATGCGGCAGCAGTCCACCTTCGAATCCTGGAGTTTCCCTCTGGTCTGGACCATCGATGAGGATGTCGACTACCCCCGACTGGCGTGGCAATAGTCCTGATTTTGATGATAACGAAAAGTATACAAATAACGACCGTAATCGAGAGGGGAGAGGTTCTTTTTACTGACCCTCGGAGAGCAGTATCGAGATGTCCAATTGGCGAAACGAGCTGAACCGTTCCGCAGTGATGAGCAGAGTGCTCGGCGAGTCGCGCTATGAGGCGGTGAGCAACGCCCTGCGGATGCCGGAGACCTATCCTTCGATGCGTCGGTACTTCATAAACACCGTTTTCGACTCCACGTTCGTGGTGTTGGGTGTCATAATCGGCACCGCCCTGGTGACCGAACCGGTGACCAGGATGGTGGTGCTTACCATCATAACCAGCTGTCTCGCGCTCACCATGTCCACTGCTGTGGCCGTTTACGAGGCCGAGAGGTTGGAGCAGAGGATACGCATCATGGAGATCGAGAGGGCCATGCTCCGTAAGCTGGACCGGAGCTCGATAGAGAGGACGTCGCAGACAAGCGTCATACTCATCGCCGGAGTGAACGCCTTCGCCCCCTGGCTGGCGGCCACTGTCACTCTGGTACCGATCCTGATGATCTCTGACATGGAGGTCGCTGCCTGGGCGGCGATAGGCGCAGCGATATGCCTGCTGTTCGTAACCGGCCTGATGATGGGGCGTCTTGGAAAGAAGAAGAGCCCGGTGCTGAACGGTTTCCGCATGGCCGCCATCGGCGTCGTGGTGTTCCTTCTCGGTATGCTGATAGAGCGCTCTATCTGATTCAGCAGATCCTCGGCACAGGGTCTCCGACCGGAGGCTCCAGCACCCGTCGTCCGCCCATCTCCGTCCTGATGACCACCCGGTCGTACTTCGAGGTGGCCACACCGATGACCGCCGCATCCCTGCCCTCAGGATGGGAGCGCAGGGCGGCGAGCACATCCTCGGCCGCCTCCGGCACACAGGCGATGACCACCTTGCCCTCATTCCCGATGCTCAAGGGGTCGATACCCAACAGGTCGCAGGCGTTGGACACCGTGTCGCTAACCGGTATCGATGGTCCATCGAGCTCGATGCCCACGCCGGATTTCGAGGACCATTCGTTCAGGCAGTTAGCCAGGCCTCCGCGGGTGGGGTCCTTCATGGTCACCACCCCTCCCGCCTCCAGGGCAGAGGCGATCATGCGGTTCAAGGGTGCGACATCGCTCTGCACCTCGGTCTCGAAGCCGTAACCCTCGCGGAAGGAAAGTATCGCCACCCCATGGTCACCCAGCCGTCCGCTCGCTATGATCACATCGCCTTCAGCGACGTTGTCGTCGGTCAACCATTTCGACCTGAGCTCCCTGGAGCGCCTCGCCCTGTCCAGGTTAGCGTCCATGTGCGGGGACCTCTTGCCTATGCCCGAGGTCACTATGACCATGCCGTCTATGCTGCCGGACTCCATGACCTTGGTGTCGCCGGTCACGACCGGTACGCCGCAGGCACGGCTGGTGGCACCCAAGGAGGCCATTATGTGGTCCACAGTGGATATCTCCAAGCCCTCCTCCATCACCACGGCGCAGGACAGGGCGATGGGCTCAGCACCCATCACCGATACGTCGTTCACCGTTCCGGCGACGGACAGGGAACCGATGTCCCCTCCAGGGAATATCAACGGCTTCACGGTATGGCCGTCGGTGGTGAACACGACACCGTCCACCACCGCGGAGTCGTCCAAGGCCTCCAACGGAACATCGGAACGGTCACCCTTCAGATGGGATATCACGTGCTGGGAGAGGAACTCCTGCATGACCTCTCCACCGGCACCGTGGTTCATGATCACCTTCTTCATGTCCCCCTGAACGGGGATTACGGACATTAACCCTTCCCTCGGACGGAGGTAAGCGATTTATACCCACTCGCTGTACAGAAAACCGATGCCAGGGGAGCTAGTCGATGACACCGTCATCATACGCGACCAGAAGGAGGGGAGCCAGTTCCATAACCGGGGCTTCTTCGGATATCCACGCAGCGGTGGCGGCCTGGACCTGGACCTGATAGAGGCGACATTCCTCCTCCAATCCGGAAAGCTGACCGTGGTCCAGGAAGGCCGGGAGCTGAGCTTCCCGGAGCTGTTCCGCCACTCCGCATCACTGATACCGGAGTTCGACATCAAGTACCTCGTCTACACCGAGCTGAGGTCACGCGGCTTCATAGTCAAACCCGACTCCGGAGACTACGACCTCCGCGTCTACGGACGCGGGGACATGCCCAACCGTAGCCGTGAGAAGTACTGGGTGAAAGCGGTCTCCGAGAGGTCGAAGTTCGACATCATCGAGTTCTTCCGTCTCCTGGCACTGTTGAAGGATGACAAGCGTGAGCTGTTGTACGGCGTCGTCGATGAGGAGGGGGACATCACTTACTACGTGGTCTCTTACGGTGTACCCAAAGCGAAGTGGGAGATGACCGTTCCCGACGAGCTGTGCCAAGGGACGCTGGTACAGGACAGGGTGTTCGTGTTCGACCCATTGCAGGCCTCGGTGCTCATGGATGCCGGGTTCTTCGGTAAGCTGATGGGCGAGGTGCTGCAGCTGTCGATAATCGAGAGCGCCTATCTGGTCTCCAAAGGGGTGCTGGAAGTGGATTCCGGTGACGGTCGGTTGGATGTCGATGCCCTCGTACAGTTCGGTGAGAGGCATCAGGACGAGTTCTCCATACGCAAGGATGCCTACTTCCATCTCCGGGATGAAGGTCTTCTTGTCAAGACTGGCTTCAAGTACGGCACCCACTTCCGCATGTACGAGGACCATCCCGACAAATGCCACGCCCGTTACCTGGTGCATGCCACCTCAGCGGAGAAGGGCACCTCCTGGCCGGAGATCTCCCGCGCTGTGAGGTTGGCGCACGGCGTCAAGAAGGAGATACTGTTCTCAATGGTCGGGGACAAGGGCGTGGAGCTTCTGGGATTCCGTCGCATACGGCCTTGAACCATGGCGGATATGGCGAACTTATTTGAACACCATGACCATTAGAGGATTCCCCGGGCCCGTAGGGTAGTGGATTATCCTTTCGGCCTTCGGAGCCGACGACCGGGGTTCGAATCCCCGCGGGCTCGCCACAATCCTTATCCAGACAATGAAAGATTTTTTCTATTGAATCGTAACCGTATCAGACGCCCTCCCTTCTTTTGGTCTTTTCCGACCAGAACGATCTCATTTCCTCTACGGCGGACTTCTGCTCCTTGTCGCAGTAGTTCCTTTGCGTGGTGGCCAAGGATGTGTGACCCATAGCAAGGGAAACGTTATGGAAGTCTTGACCTTCGTTCACTGCACGTTGACCGAAAGTTCGTCTACATTTCCGGAGGTCGAACCTCTCTCCAATATCCTTCTCCACATAGGTCTTGAAAATGCGTATGCTCTTGTAGGAGAGGAAACCGCCGTCATTGAATATCGGCGGGAATAATGCATCCTCGTCTTTTCCACAAGATTTGAGTTTGATTCTTCTGGCTATGAGGTATCTCTTTAGGATTTCCACCCCATCAATATGAACAGGCACCCACCGGGCTTGCCCGTAGCTCCCCTCTCCCTTGACACGTTCAGCGAAAATCTTAGCCCCATTCTCATCAATTATGACGTTATGGACGGAAAGCAACCGGAGTTCCTTAGCACGCAGTCCGGTGCAGATGGCGACAGTTACCAGCCCATAAGCCTCCATGAGCTTCCAATCTCCAACATCGATCATGGAGGCGCGTTCGATTATCCTCTCAACGATTTCATCTCCCATCGGTGGAAGACGAATGTGATTTGTTTTT
>SKGM01000061.1 GCA_007117455.1 Candidatus Methanomethylophilaceae archaeon | reverse complement strand
GGGGTTGGTGACTTTCCCCTGCGGAGATGATAAGGGTAGATGTTGCATCCTTGACATCGGTTCATTGCCCCTGACCCATATCGGTCAGGGAGAGGAAGTACTAAGGAGGATGGGCATAGGCAGAGTAGGATGGAACACTCTCAACCATGAGGTTGTCATTGATGACATAATTGTGAACCATCCTGGAATCGGAGAGGCCCGGATCAGCCTGGACACCGCTGAAGGCCGTTTTAGCCTGGAGGACGGTCTCGGCCTGCCCATAACCTTGAACGATAAGGATTCTGGGGATTTGATCGGACTGTTCACCAACATCGCCACCCCCCACATCATCGAGGGACTGTCCAAGGTCACAGGAGGATTCTCATCCCAACTCAACGAGTTCTTCCGCACGGAGTATAAAGACATCGAGATGTGGTTCGAGGTTGCCCTGACCCCACCAGATGAGGAGGGTTGGTCCGAGGGTTTGATTAGGCAGATGCCGACCGCGATAATAGAGGGTCTGAAGGCGCAAATTGACATATCGGCCTTTGAAAGGGTCCTTGACCTGGTTCCCCTGTCGGTATGCGTAATCCGCGATGAGGACATAATATACGCCAATCAGGCCATGGCAGAGTTGACGGGTAAGGAGAAGGAAGAGCTGATAGGTCAGTGTTTCTTCGATCTGGTCCACCCTGATGAACGCGGGATCGTTAATCATGCCTACAGATCTCGAATCAATGGCAGGGATGCACCAAGCCATTACACACTCCGGATGATGGGGAAGGATGGCGATCATTTTCATCTCCATGTGAGGGCCAAGGCCATCGACTGGCAGGGTAGTCCCGTTTCACTCGTTATCGGTGAGGATGTCACGGAATACATCAGCACCGAGGAGAGGCTCCAGAATGATGAGATGCAGAAGCGGCTCATCCTGGACAGTGTCCCAAATCCAATAATTCTGAGCTCCCCTGAGGGCATGTTGATGTGGTCCAACCGGGCGGCGAGGGACGCCCTGTTCATCGGCGAGGATGACTTGGAATGTGATGACCTCCTGGCTCCTGACGAGGGCTTGGACACCAAGAACTTCTGGAGTGATGTCAGGACGGAAGGGATGAAGGTGCTGGAACAGGTCCGGCTCAGGGACGGAAGATTCTATCGTGTTGTCGGGGTACCGATGATAGACAAGGGCGTCTTCTCCGGAATCGTACATGACATGTACGACATAACATCCAAGGTGGAGGCGGAGCAGAGGGCAGAGGTTGCGAAGCAGAGCCTGGACATAGCCTCTGATGCACTGGGTTTCTCCACATTCCATTATGACCATGGGAGTTACCGGATACTTTTGTATAACATTCCAAGGGAGTTCATCGTTCCAGATGATGATGGGTTGATAGAGATAGGCGCCCTGGGCAAGGTCATCCACCCGGATGACCTGGACTCCGTGCTGGACATCTTCGTACCCGGGTTGGTGAAGGCGGGCATGAGGACCGAGAGGATATTCCGTGCCCGCTTGACATCTGCTTCCTATCGATGGTATCGTTTGCTGGCATCATTGATCGAGAACGAGGAGGGGGACAGGGTCAGTGGTGCGTTGTTCGATATTCATGAGCTCAGAAGCAGTCAGCTCTCTCTTGCTGAGGCCAACCGGAAACTCGGACTTCTCTCAGGCATCACCGGACACGACATATTGAACCAGGTCACAGTTTTGATGGGTTACGGCGAACTCCTCACTGATAAACTCATCTCCGATGGACGGACTGACTACACCGGTTTGTTGGATAAGATGATGGTTTCTGCCAAAAACATCCAAGAACAGGTGGAATTCGCCCGGGACTATCAGGAAATGGGTATCAATGAGCCCCGCTGGATGGATGTCTCCAAGAAGGTGGAAGAGCTGAAGGCCCATCCGTCATTCAGACAGGTCAAGGTGGTCAACGATGTGGAGGATATGATGATATTCGCCGATCCCCTCTTGAAGAGAGTGCTTTTCAATCTCTTTGAGAATTCCCTCCGACATGGTGGAGAGGTTAGCACCATCAGGGTGCACAGCCCGAAAGCTGGCGTTCTGGTGGTGGAGGATGATGGGGTAGGGATCCCTCATGCCTCCAAGGAAAGGGTTTTCGACCGCGAGGTCGGCAGCAACACCGGCCTGGGCCTCTTCTTGGCCAAGGAAGTCCTGTCGATGACCGGTATCGCCATCCGTGAGGATGGAGAACCTGGGACGGGCGCACGCTTCGTCATCGAGGCACCTGCGGACAGATTCATGGACAAGGGCCTGCAGGACCGTTTGGCGATTTGATGACCAATTTCAAATAAGGGCCGCATAATCGAGTAAGGATGCTCATAAGGGCGGAGTCGGTCACGAAGTCATTCGGTCCCATCAAGGTGCTGACCAAGGCGGATCTGCATATAGACCGCGGCGACAGCATCGGCCTCATCGGAGTCAACGGAGCCGGTAAGAGCACTTTCATCAAGATACTGATGGGCGAGATGGAACCCGATACCGGGGAGATGAAAAGGACCACTCGGCGAATAGGATACCTCTGTCAGTTCCCAGAGGGAGGGGATGCCACGGTCAGCGATGTCCTCGGAAGGCCCTATGGCGTGGTGGAAGGCCTGAGGGGCCGAATGCGGGAGCTGGATTACTTGATGTCCTCCGGTGAGGACATCGATTGGAACGGGGTCACCGCGGAGTATGCGGAATTGGAGGGTGAGCTCTCCCGCAGCGGGGTCGAGGACCGAAGGAAACAGGCCAAGGCCCTTGAAGAGGTCGGCCTGGCAGCGGAAATGATGGACCGCCCCATGTCCACCCTGAGCGGAGGTGAGAGGACCAAGGTCGCATTGGCCAGGGTATTGATACAGGCCGAGGGCTGCGACATACTCTTCCTGGACGAGCCCACATCCCACCTGGATGTTGACACGGTTGAATGGTTGGAGGACTATCTCCTCAGAAGCAAGTGCGCCATAGTGGTGGTGAGTCATGACCGTTACTTCCTGGACAAGGTGGCCACCCGGGTCGTGGAGATAGAGAATGGCAGGACCCGCGAGTACAAGGGCAACTACACATCATTCGTCAAGAAGAAGATCACCGACCTGGAGCGTCTGGAGAAGGAGAGGCGTAAGCTACTGAGCGCGAAACGCAGACAGGAGAGGATCGCTGAGGAACAGCATCGCGACAACTGGTTCCTCTCCCTGCACCGGACCAGGCTGAGGATGGCGGAGAGGATAGAGGTGCCGGACGCCCAGGAGAGCCCTCCTGACATAACGGTCCGCATCCAGGCGGCCAAGAAATCCGGGAAGAACGTAATAATAGCAGACCGCATCAACGTCGACCTGGGCGGAAGGAGGATACTGGAGAATGTATCCATTGACATCCACAAGGGGGACAAGATCGGTGTCTTCGGCGCTAACGGGGAGGGTAAGACCACCTTGGTCAAGGCCCTGGTCGGTAAGCTGCCGTTCGAGGGTGAACTATGGTCAGCCCCGGGGGCTAAGATCGTCCATTTCTCCCAGACCCATGAGGGGCTAGATCTTAAACTCAGTGCCGAGGAGCAACTGTTGCAGGAGTTGGGGGCAGACCGAAAGGCGGATGCCCGTTCCATGCTCGCCCGCATGCTCCTTTTCGGTGACTCCGTCGAGAGGCCCATGTCCACACTATCCGGCGGCGAGAGGGTCAGGGTTGCGCTATCGGTCCTACTCCTCAAGGAGAGCAACCTCCTGGTCCTGGACGAACCCACAAACTATCTGGATATACCCTCCCGCCACGCCGTCGAAGGTGCTTTGAATGACTACGATGGCAGCATAATGGTGGTCTCTCACGACCGTTATCTGCTGGACACCGTGTGCAACAGGGTGGCGGAGGTCAAACAGGGAAAGGTGAGCACATTCAACGGCACCTACTCCCAGATGAGGGGGCGCAAGCCGGTTGAGGAGATCGTTCAGGATGCGGACGAGTACCGTGTCGTCTCCTCCTTCACCAATTGGTCAACCCACAAGCGCTACGCTATGGGTGACAGGGTGCTAATCGCCCCTGCGGAGATGAGGAGTTTCCAATGGGCCCTGGAGAACAACAAGCTCAAGAAGACCGGCGGGCGCCAACGAAAGAAGGTGCGCGTCAACGAGGATGAAAAGTAAAAGTGGATGATGAAATGGTTTTCAAAGGGCATCGATGACCGCTTGGGTGAACTTCTCGGTATCACCCTCGCCACCCATGTCCGGAGTCAGAACCTTGGCGTCGGCAAGGGCAGCGTAAACCGCCTCCTTCATCCTAGCGCCCTCTTCGACGAAACCTATATACTCCAGCATCCAAGCGGCGGAAAGCATCATACCCGAGGGGTTGGCGACACCCTGACCGGCCAGGTCATTGGCTGGCCCGTGTGCTGCCTCGAACACTGCGATGTTCTCACCGATGTTGGCACCGGGCATGACCGCCAATCCGCCTACGAGACCCGCCGCCAGGTCTGTGATTATATCACCGTACAGATTCTGGGTGACGATGACATCGAACTGCTGGGGGTTCACCACCAACTGGTAGCATGCGTTGTCGATGAGCATCTGCTGGAATTCGATTCCGTTGTAACCCTTGGCGACGCTGTCCACGGTCCTCAGGAAAAGACCGTCCCCCATCTTCAGGATGTTCGCCTTGTGCAGGGCGGTCACCTTGGACCTGCCGCTGCGCGATGCCAACTCGAAAGCGTAACGGCCGATGCGCCTACAGGCACTCTCGGTGGTGAGCTTGATGCTCTCAACGACCCCTTGTGCCGCCTCCCTCTCGAACCCTACATACAGCCCCTCGGTGTTCTCCCTGACGATGACCAGGTCGACGTTCTCATGCATACCTTTGACGCCAGGTATGGAACGGGCGAAGCGTACGTTGGCATAGAGGTTCAGACGTTCGCGGATGATCATGTTCACGCTACGGTTTCCTTTTCCCATAGGCGTGGCTATCGGCCCTTTAAGCACGACTCCGCATTCCCATGCCAATGGGAAGAACTTGGGGGACAGTGGACGTCCGTACTCCTCCATGGTCTTCGAGCCGGCCTCGACAACCTGCCAATCTATCTCGACGCCCAGGGCGTCGATTACCTTCAGGGTGGCGTCTGTTATCTCAGGACCTATCCCGTCACCGGGTACCAGGACGATACTCTTCATCAATCATTCCTCCTCACCCTCTACGACGTTAGTTCCGTCCTTGAGGTCTTGGTATAGGTATAGGAGCTCATTACTGGTCAATGAACGCTTCAGACTCACCGAGGCGGAGCGCACACGAGCGAGCAGTACCGATGCGGTGTTTTCATCGATGTTTATCCCCTTGTCCTTCAAGGCGGATACGATCGTACTTTTACCGGAGTGCTTACCTATGATTATCTTACGGGTCTGGCCTACCTCTTCGGGGGAGTAGGGCTCGTAGTTGCTGAGGTATTTTATGACCCCGTCGGTGTGTATACCGGCCTCATGGGCGAAGCAGTTCTCCCCCACGATGGGTTTCCATGGAGGTATGTCGCGGGCGGACGCCTTGGCGACGAACTCTGCGACCTCCTTCAACCTCTCGGTCTCAATCCCGGTGTGGATCTTCAGAAGGTGCTTGCAGGCCATGACGATCTCCTCCAATGGAGTGTTGCCTGTCCTCTCTCCGATACCCATAACGGTGGTGCTCACGAACTTGGCACCGGCCTTTATCCCCGCGACTGCGTTGGCTGTAGCCATGCCGAAGTCGTTATGGGTATGCATCTCAACATCCACATCCACGTTGTCAACGATCCGTTTAACGTTCTGGTATGCTGAGAAGGGCTCATCTATGCCTATGGTGTCGCAATACCTGATACGGTTCGCTCCGGCTTCGGCAGCGGTCTTTGCGAACTCCACCATGAACTCGGGGTCGGCACGGGAGGCGTCCTCACCGTTGCACGAGATGTACAGTCCGTGGTCAGCGGCGAACTCCACTGCCTCCTGGACCCGGTCTAGTACCCACTCCCTCGACTTATGGAGCTTATGCTCGATGTGTATGTCGGAGGCCGACATTGAAATGGCGACGGAATCCACATCACAGTCTAAACTGTGTTCCAGATCCTCAAGGGATGCCCTGTTCCAACCCAGAATCGATGCGTTGAGGCCCATCTGGGCGATCTTACGGATGGCTTTCTTCTCGTCACCGCCCATGGCGGGTATTCCGGTTTCGATCTGCTGAACCCCCAGCTCATCCAAGAGCTTGGCGATCCTGAGCTTCTCGATATTGGCGAACACTATCCCCGCAGCCTGCTCACCATCCCTGAGCGTGGTGTCGCAGAATATCACAGGGTTGTTCAGTTTGGCCAAGACCAGTGATTTGTCCTTCATGTCTCATCCTCCGTTCATATCCTTGTCTATCGGTTTTATTCTGGAAACTGGCCTAAAGGCCGGGTAACAATCAATGATACTATGCATTAGATATGCAAACATCTCATAAACGAAACAATAAAAAACCTTTTCGTAGGGTGCATTGGCATTCGGCTTTATATCCTATAACGAAGTAGGGCCGCGATGCCAGTTATCGATTCCAACTCCTTTCCGGAGTCGTGCTGCTCGGAAACGACCACCACATCCCCTCCCTGAGCCTCCACCTCCCTGATTATCAGGTCGAAATCCTCCCGGCGCAGAAGCGAGTCAAGGACCAGAAGGGTCTCCACCGCCCCCGCGGAGCTGGCATCCGAGACTTCTTTGGGACCGTAGGCCACCGGGCCATCCTTGGCGATCTCCTCCAGGATCCTCTCGACCAGCTTCACCTCCATGGCCACCCGGGAGTCCCGGAGCACCTCGGTACCCAAACCCCTCTTCATCATCTCGTTGATACCGGTCATGCCGGACTGACCAGTATGATATGCGTATGCGTGACGGAAAAGGTCCGGGGCCCTGGCCCTGCCCTGTTCCATCAGCTCCTCCTTGGCGAAACCAGGACCCAATACCACTATGGGGGTGCCAGGGTCGGTGACGGCCACGATCTTGGAGATTATCTCCCCGTGATAGTCTCCCTCGTCCTTGTCCTGGTACTGCTTACCTGACCGCATCGACCGTATGGTGGCCTGCTCTCTCACCCCGAACTGACGCATCACCGCTATTACCGCATCATCCTGGTCCATGGATACGAACACCACCTTGGGTCGCTTGGAATCGCTGACCGCCCTGCGTAGCCTGTCCAGTTGTGACTGGCGCCAATTCTCCTTCCTTATGGTGAGACTCTCACCGGTCTCGAAATTGATGGTGTGGTGCTGTCCTATGTCCTGGGGACCAACCTCTATGGTTCCAAGGACCCTGAGACGGATGTCGAAGTCCGAGAATTCAATCTTCTCCACCCGGATGCCCAATGTCATCCTCCGCTTCTCGGCCCTCTCGGCCCTGATCTTGTCACCCTTCTTCTCTTCCCGACGATGAGTGGATGCACTAACCAGGTCGCCCTCCTCCAAAACATTGAAGAGATGCCACAGGTCATCCTCGCTCTCTATCTGGAGCCTAACCTCGCCAGCGGCAGGGTCCTGATTCAGAAGCCTCATCCCAAGGCAATCCCTGCCAGCTTATATCGTTGTTTCGTTCCATAGGCCCGAAGCTCCTTTAGCTTCCCCCGGACCTAGGTCGCATCATATCTTCGCAACAATATTTATTCGAAGGGTTCCATTGTAACAAGGTTATGGCGGATTTAGCTAGGGAGATGGAATCCATCAGGTCCAGGCTTCTGGAGCAGGGCTCCAGGAACGGACTCTTGAACCACACTCCCTTGAAAAGGACCGTCTCGGTCGTGGATGAGTCGCCACGGGAGCTCTATGACCTTTTGGTCATCCAGGGCCGCTCCATGCGGCTTCGCCATTCATCACGCCGACGTTCCAGCGGCGGAGCGGAGAGCGTTTGGGATAGGGGACAGGATCCCAAGGTGACCTCGATGGTCCGTGAATGGGCCCCCGACGATGGAGGCAAGGCCTCCCCCAACCTGTTGGATGCGATAATATCCACGCCTCACGGCAAGGATGACCTCGATAAGAGATTGTTCGCCGTCTACAACCGGTCCCGTTCCATACTGGAGGAACAGGGGTACAACGTCCTCTACCTTGCCTTGGGATTCCTCCAGTTCTCGGAGGGGGTACTTGGCAGGAAGTCAATGCGCGCACCATTGATTCTGGTACCGGTGGAGCTGCGCAGAATGGGCCGTACCAGGGAGTACCGTCTCAGATGGAACGG
This sequence comes from Candidatus Methanomethylophilaceae archaeon, assembly GCA_007117455.1. Taxonomy (GTDB): domain Archaea; phylum Thermoplasmatota; class Thermoplasmata; order Methanomassiliicoccales; family Methanomethylophilaceae; genus PWHV01. The sequence goes on along the minus strand of SKGM01000061.1, from coordinate 4,345 downwards.
TGACGAGATAAGCACCAACATATCCCTCCAGGCGAGGCTATTGGCCGAGGCCGGCGTCAACCTTCCGGATTTCGTCATGCCGGATGATAAATCCGGCATCGACGGCTATCTATCAGACGTCTTATCCTCAGTCTCCGGTATGAAAGGTTGGAAGGTGCTCGACGAGATACATCTGGACCTTTTCAACTTCCGACGGCACATCATGTACCGTGACCTATCCCCGGAATCCATGGAAGGTGCCAGGGGTGCAGACCTTGTGCGGAGCATATTCAACCCCGTGCCCATACCTCCAGAGGATGATACGCTCAAGGAGGGCGAGGTCGATCGGATGGTCGACCCTCGCCATTCCTTCTCCATATTGGACGCTGATTCCTCCCAGACCGCAGTCGTGGAGACGGTGAGGAAGGGATCCTGCCTGATAGTTGAGGGGCCTCCTGGTACCGGGAAATCACAGACCATAGCCAATATCATGGCGGAGCTGATGGCCGACGGTAAGAAGGTCCTGTTCGTCAGTGAGAAGATGGCCGCATTGGATGTCGTCAAGGGCCGACTTGACCAATGCGGTCTTGGGGACTTCTGTCTCGAGATACACAGCGACAAGATGAGGAAGACCGCGGTCCTGGACGAACTGAGGCGTTGCCTGTACCTGGATAAACCATCGCCCGGAAGGGGCGACCGGGACATGGATGAACTGGTGAGGCTGAGGGAGGAACTCAATGGTTATGTCGAGGATCTTCATTCGGCCATAGGGGTCAGGGACCTCACGGTCTACGACCTGTACGCGATGAGGGCGGCCGCTGACCTTCATTTCGAGTCCCGTGGGATATCCATGCGGCGGGTCGCCCTTCAAGATGCCACAGAGGTCGATGGTAGGCAATGGTCCGAGGGTTTGAGGATATTGGATGAGGCCGCTGAGCTGGTAACAGCCATGGGCCCTGTCAAGGAGAGTCCTTGGAGGGGTTGCGAGCCGGGCCTTGTCCTCGGCCCGGACATCGAGAGGATCGACCAGATGATCAAGGACGCCCGTACAGCGGATAGGAGACTCAAGGATGCGAAGAACCGCATCGGTTCCGAATACGGGATTGTGGCCCCGTCTCGTCATCAGGATGCGGACGTGTTCATGGAATCCGCCAGACTCGTCGAGGAGGCACCAGCCGCCGACATGGAGATGATGGGGAACAAAGAATGGGACGATGAGGATTGGTTGGCAGAAGACATCATAGAGGACCTCCGTGCACTGCATGAGACCCGCGAGGGCTTGCTTAGAATATTCAATGAGTCGGTTCTCAAAGTAGACGTGAGAAGTCTTGCCGCGGCGGCACTGGATGCCATTGGCATCGGACTTAGGATAATGTTGAGGGAGAATGCGAGTCTTCAGGCGAATATAGACAGGCACTTCCATCCATCGGTTTATGAGCTCACCTCGGAGGAGGTTGAGGAGTACCGTGACCTGAGCCAGAGGCGCATGAGGTTCATCTCAGGCCGATGGAGGGTTCTGAGGAACGACATACTGTCCCGTAGCCGAAAACGGATGGGCAGGGATCAGACCCTGGCAGGACTGGAACGAGCATTGCGTGTCTCAGGTTTCCGCCAGGAGATGCTGCGGGCCCGTGACATCGGGAAGATACTCGCTGGTCCCTCGTGGAGAGGCAGCGACACCTCACCGGAAGACATCAGGATAGAGCACAGCCCTGCGAAGGGCAGGCAGGGTGACCTTCCCGAAGACGTCGAGATATTGGACCTGATGTCATCACCCGCTTGGGACTGGTTATCCGATTCCATCGAACTCCTGCAGGAACATGTCCTTCAAGGTGGCGGTCGGATGATCGATGAGCGGAAGGAGGCTGAGCTATTGCTTATGACGGAGAGGGCCGGAGTTGTCACCAGAAGCCTGTCCTCACACCTCCTGGAGGGCGGACTGACCCTCTCAGAGGCCGCCAGACTCCTTCAGGACCTGGTCCGGTTCAGGTTGTTGGAGAGGCGCATCAGGTCCCTACGCCGGGGCAAAGCCATGTTCGGGATGCATTGGAAGTCCACCTCCTCAGACCCAGAGGTTTTGGAGAGTTATTCGATATGGATTAGGGATTTCCGCCGATTCCGGTCCGAGGGCCGCCTGACCCTTGATGCTGAGAGGGCTGTCGCGACCGGGGGGAACTCCGGAGCTCTGGAGTCTGCGGAGGATGTCTTGAGGAAGGAATCCGTTTTCCGCGATGCTTTCAAAAACATATCCGCAGAGGTCGATGCGGACCCGGTCACCATATTCGGAGGTCCTTTGGAGACCGTGTCCCAAGAGGACTTGAGGAGGCGTCTAAACGCCTGGTCCAAGGGTACTCCGGACCTCAACCGATGGGGAAGGTACCGGGACCTACTGCACCTGGCTGAGGGGACTTTGATTGAGCCGGTGTTCGGCCTACTTGAGGAGGGACTCATAGAACCTCAGGATATGGTCAAGACATTCAAGGGGAATTATGCCGATATACTTCTGAAGGAGGTCCTGGCCTTCAATCCTAGATTGCGTGGTTTCGTCAAGGAGATACATGAGCGCAACATCACCAAGTTCCAGGACCTGGACCGGCGCATGCTCGAGACCAACCGTCGGAGGGTGGCGGAGAGGGTCCACACCTTCCGCCCCCGGCCCGAGGATGCGGTGGCCCCTGAATCGGAGATGGGTGTCCTCCTCGCCGAGCTGGACCGTAAACGGGGAGTGATGCCCATCCGCAAGCTCATGAACCGGGCTGGGAACCTCATCCAAGGACTAAAACCCTGTTTCATGATGAGCCCTCTGTCTGTGGCCCAATTCCTCGATCTGGAGGGGATGGGTTTCGATGTTGTGATATTCGATGAGGCCAGCCAGGTGAGGCCCGAGGATGCCCTGGGCGCCATACTCCGGGGTTCGCAGCTCGTTGTCGTCGGAGACACCCGCCAGCTCCCCCCCACCCATTTCTTCGATATGATCAGCGGATTGACCGATGAGGATGATGACGAGATGCTCATGTCCACCGGCATGGAGAGCATCCTCGGCCTCTGCAGGCGCAGCTTCCGCACCAAGACCCTGAGGTGGCACTACCGTTCCCGCCATGAATCCCTCATCGCGGTATCCAATCATGAGTTCTATGACGACAGGCTGCTGATCTATCCTTCGCCGATGCATGGGTCCAAGGATCTGGGCATGAGTCATATCCACATCCCAGAAACAATCTACCACCGCGGTCGCAGCGGCGACAATCCTCTGGAGGCCAAGGCGGTGGCGGAGATGGTCCGTGATCATTACCTCAAGCACCCCGGCAGGACCTTGGGGGTTGGAACCTTCAATGTTCGGCAGCAGGAGGCAGTGCTGCGGGAGATCGAAGCCCTGGTGAGGGACGAACCCTCCTTGGAGGCCAGGTTCCATCATTCCAGCCGCGAACCCCTGTTCGTGAAGAACATCGAGACCATCCAGGGGGATGAGAGGGACGTCATAATCGTCAGCGTGGGCTTCGGTTTCGATGACGAGGGTAGGCTGAGCAACAATTTCGGACCTGTTAACCAGGAGGGAGGGGAGAGGAGACTGAACGTCCTCATGACCCGGGCGAGGGAGAAGTGTGTCATCGTCTCCAACTTCCATGCCTCAGATTTGAGGGTCACCCCTGATTCACCCTTCGGGTTGCGGGCCCTGAGGACTTTCATGGAATACGCCGCCTCGGGCAGGGAGAGGGATGCGGAGAGGTACGCCAATGAGAGGGGCGGTGCCTTCGAGGAGGCGGTGGCGGGATTCATAGAACGCATGGGATACACGGTACATCGCCGGGTGGGTAAGGCGGGTTACCGGATGGAACTGGCGATCGTCGACCCGGTCAAGCCGGACAGATACCTGTTGGGCATCGAGTTCGATGGTCCACAGTACCGGTCATCCCCGGTCGCCAGGGACCGTGACCGGATCCGCGGCGAGATCCTGAATGGATTGGGATGGAGGACCCATAGGGTATGGTCGACTGACTGGCATCAGAACCCGGAAACGGCTAGGAAGGGCATACTGGATGCGCTTGCGCAGGTGTCGCCCCATCGGACCCGGGAGAACGTGGCGACGAAGAAGGATGTTTCCGATCGGGACCTGGCATCAGAGGTTGAACCGTACCGGCATTGCCCGCCGTTGGGTATGCCCAGCTCTCCAGACCTGTCATCCCTGGATGACAGGATGGTGTTGGTGGCGATGGAGCAGGTGGTGGGTTGCGAGGGCCCCATCCACAAGGAGGCTCTGATGATCAGATTGCGGGACGAGTTCGGCGTCAGGAGGCTGAGCCCGAGCATCCGGGACCGTTTGCTTTCCTTGATGGACCGCGCCGATCTTACCATCAGAGGTGATTTC
>SKGM01000017.1 GCA_007117455.1 Candidatus Methanomethylophilaceae archaeon | reverse complement strand
GGTTTGGGCGGATCAGATGATCCTGCCCTTGATGAGCTGGTCGACCACGTCCGGGTCAGCCAGGGTACTCACGTCACCGAGGTCCTCATGCATCCCGCCGCCGGCGATCTTCCTCAGGATACGGCGCATGATCTTGCCACTCCTGGTCTTGGGAAGTCCGGTTGCGAACTGGATGATCTTGGGGGTCGCGATCGGTCCAACGTCCTTACGGACCTGGTTGACCAGTTCCTTGCGGAGCTCGTCGCTGGACTCGTAACCGTCCTTGAGGTTCACGAAGACGTAGATGGCCTCACCCTTGATCTCATCCGGCACAGGGACCACAGCGGCCTCGGCGACCGAGGGGTGCCCTATGAGGGCGGCCTCGACCTCTGCAGCGCCTATGCGGTGTCCGGCAACGGACATGACATCGTCAACGCGGCCCAGGATCCAGACGTCCCCGTCCTCATCGATACGGCCGCCGTCACCGGTGAAGTACATACCCGGGTAGACGTTCCAGTAGGTGTCCTTGAACCGCTCATGGTCGCCCCATATGGTGCGGGCTATGGAAGGCCATGGGTGGGTTATGCAAAGACGGCCGTTCTCTCCGGGCTTACATTCGGTCCGGTCCTCCATCAACGTCTTGGGCATGATGCCGAAGAAGGGCTTGGTCGCACATCCCGGCTTGAGGTTGGTGGCTCCTGGGAATGGCGATATCATGATGCCGCCGGTCTCAGTCTGCCACCAGGTGTCAATGACCGGGGATTGCTTGTCGCCGACCACATCATAGTACCAGTACCATGCCTCGGGATCGATGGGCTCACCGACGCTTCCGAGCAGCCTTATGGACGACAGGTCGTGCATCTTGATCCAGTCGTCCCCGGTCTTCCGGAGCATGCGGACAGCGGTGGGGGCGGTGTAGAAGACGTTCACCTTCCACTTCTCCGCCACCTGCCAGAACCTATCCGGTCCCGGATAGTTGGGGACTCCCTCGAACATCAGAGTGGTGGCTCCAGCGGACAGAGGGCCGTAGACGATGTAGCTGTGTCCGGTGATCCAACCGATGTCGGCGGTACACCAATAGACCTCTCCCGGCCTGGAGCCGAACAGGTATTCGAAGGTTATTGTTGTATAAAGGTTGTACCCCCCACAGGTGTGCATGACACCCTTGGGCTTGCCCGTGGATCCGCTGGTGTACAGGATGAACAAGGGGTCCTCGGCGTCCATGACCTCCGGTTCGCATATCGGGGAGGCATCTGCCATCTCTTCATGGTACCAGACATCCCTGCCCTCCTGCATCACGATATCCATCCCGGTCCTCTTGACAACCAGGACCTTCTCCACGGTCGTGCCGCGGTCCAACGCCTCGTTGGCGTTGCTCTTGAGGCCGATCTTCTTTCCGCCACGGAAACTACCGTCGGAGGTTATGAGCATCTTGGAATCGCAGTCCACTATACGGTTGTACAACGCATCGGAGCTGAATCCGCCGAAGACCACACTGTGGAGTGCGCCGATCCGGGCACAGGCGAGCACAGATATCGCCAGCTCCGGGATCATGGGCAGGTATATGGAGACACGGTCACCCTTTTCCACACCGTTGGCCCTCAGAACATTGGCTAGTTTGTTCACCTCATACTGCAGTTGACCATAAGTAAGGGTGCGGACATCGTTGTCATCCTCGCCCTGCCAGATGATGGCGGCCTGGTTCTTCTTGCCGTTGTTGACATGCCTGTCTATGCAGTTGTGGGTGATGTTCAGTTTTCCTCCCTTGAACCAGGAGATCCTCACATCATCCTTGTCCCATTCCAGGACGGACTCCCAGTCCTTTGAGAACCACTCGATGCGGTCGGCCATCTTGGCCCAGAATGCCGCCGGGTCCTTCACGGACTCCTCATAGATTCGCTTGTACTCCTCCTCGCTCTGAACCAATGCCCCCTTGCGGTGGGCCTCGGTAGGCTCGAAGACCTTAGGTATACCTTCATCACTCATGTTTATCCTCCGTTCATCACTGGACCCTGTTGAGAAGGGCCTATTGACTCACAGGCATATCAATAAAAGATTGATGACCCGTTTTCACAGAAAATGGCAATCTTATATTTTAAAGGTGCGCTTTTTCCAGGTAAAAACTAGGTATTTCGTAGCCTTTCGACGAATATCGAAAATCAAATCCTAGTGCGAAGTTGAGGATTGCCCTCTTCCTCAAGCTCATCGGTGACCGCGTAGACATAATTCTCGATGGGTCCATCGGTCTTCTTTATGCGGGCGAAGACCCTGCCGTCCGAGAACTCGATGCTCGCCGTCTTGACCTGGGATTTGTAGTAGCAGACCCTCTTCCCTGATTGGGTCAATCGCCTCTCCTCGCAGCCCAGGAGACCCGCGTTCTCGAGTTGCTTTATCTTTCGGTAACAGGCGGCTATAGGAATGTCGAGTATCTCGCTGAGTTCCTGGGCACTCAACTTCTTGCCCATGGTAGATAGGATGATCTTCGCAGAATATAGGTCGGTCATTATGCGAGAAGTCTCCAATGCCTGTATAGAAACCACCTGTTCATCTATGCGAGACAATTCATAAATACCTTCTCATGAGCGGGGAAGCTGGTTTCCAAAAGGTAACCAGTTCATTTTCCGTCTACAGGACGGTCCTCACTCCATAGGCCTGTTCCACCCACACCTTTGCCGATAAGCAGGCCCAGTGCTGCGCCAGCGATGACATCGAATGGGAAATGCGCTCCGATGAGCACTCTGCTCACGGCTATCAAGCCGGCGAAGACAAGCATCAGGTTTGCGTAACGAGGACATCTCACCATCATGACACCTGCGACGGTGAAGGTCACCAAGGAATGCCCGGAGGGGAATGATTGGATCAGAATCTCATTCAGATCCAACACCTGTGGGAAGACCTCGTAAGGCCTGGGCCGGGCGATCGCCATTTTCCATGCGTAACCGATTATGGACGAAGTGGCCAATGCAATCAGGACCGGACCCCCTAGCCGGCGTCTGCCAGTAACCCATAGGGCTATTCCCAGGGCCACCATCGCGTACAAGGAGCCGAGCTCGGTGAGGTATACCAAAGGGCCATCTCCCAGGTCACCGACGATACCATGTATCCAAAGGAATAACTGTTCATCGGCCTCCCTGAACCATGTCCGGGTGATGAGCAGCGTGCCCAATAATATCACAATCCCTATGGCCAGGTGCAACAATCCTATCATTCCTCAATGATGTATATGCCTATAGGGGAATATGATTTCCTGGTTTTAAACAGGGTCCATCAAATCCCCATTCATCCATCTCAGCAACACAATATTTAAATCATCAAAATCTGAGATGGTAATGGAGTTAGATGGAGAGAGTTCTGTTACCAACCGACCTATCACGGCAGTCGAGGATGCTTGTAGGATGTATGCCGGAACTTAGCCGTTTCGGTATAAAGAAGATAATTCTCCTGTATGTCAGGATAGAGGGTGTACCCCTCGACCGCGTGATTCAGAAGAACTTGGATGATTTCCGGGACAAGCTTCAGGAGGATGGATACGACACCGATCTGGAGATAGTGACCGGAAGGAGGCCGGCGGACGAGATACTCGAAGCGGCGAGAGTCCATGACGTGGACACCATCATCCTCCCTTCCAGTGGCAAAGGCCGTACCACTCATCTACTGGTGGGGAGCAATTCCCTGTCAGTGATGAAAAGGTCTGACGTCAAGGTGTTCCTCAAGAGGTTCGTAAAAGGACGTGGAGGCGACATATGTGAGGCCTGTCCTTTGACCTTCCGCCGTACGGTGGTCGCCCTTCCGCCACAATCAAGGGACCGTGGTTTCATGGACAAGGTCAATGACCTGGTTGAAAAAGGGGGCCTGACGAATATACTCCTCATGAATCCGGTCTCAGGATCGACCATGGAATACGGACGCGACTCCATACAGGACCCTGGCGTAGTACATGAGACTCTGGATACCGCAAACTACGTGGTCGCTGAGATACCAAGGGGGATATTGGAGACCATCAAGAGGGAATCAGCAAGCCTCCTCGTGCTTCCTGGTTGTCTCCGGGAGCCGTTGCGGGGAATCTTGAGGGAGACTCCGATGGGGCAGATAGTGCACAACACGAAGGCCTCCATACTGATAATACCCAACAACTAGGCTTCAGTACTATGCCGGATTCAACACCAGGGGCAGGCCTATCGCTGGGACCTTCCTTTCACTGATGGCGACCATCCTCTCAGTGGCCGTATCATCGGTCGAGAGGTCCTCCAGCGGTCCGTATGCCGGTGGCGCATCATCGATGCGCAGTTCGAACCACAGTTGTCCGACCCAGGGATCGCCCCCGAAGCTGGTGTTGACACTGAATTCATAAGCCTCCTCCCACTGGGCGGTGATGTTCTGGCCGGCGATGGGTCTGACGTCCGGCAACGGTCCGGTGCTGAAGTTCCTGACGTGGTAGAGTTCCTCGACCACGGTGGTGTTGCCGGTGGCGTTCACCGCTGCGATCCAAACCACCACATGGTACTCGGCGGTCCGGAACATGTGGTTGCTTATCCCCATGGTGAAGTTGAATTTCTGGTCCACGGTGAGATTGAGCGTTCGCAAGGGGGCATCCCCCTCGGTAGCCAAGTGGAACTGGACGCCAGACACATGAAGGTTCAGGTTGAGGCTGAGACGCTTGTTCTTCACACCCTCGATTATACTGCCCACGGCCTCCTCGTCATCACTGTAGTCCTCCATGTGGACATAGCTGCGCTCATGGTCCTCCTTGTACAGGCTGAACCATATCTTGCCTCTCCAATCGACGGTGTCCGCGGACACGTTGCCGGGGAACTCATCGATACTGAAGGTATAGTTCATCTCCCATTGTTTCGTCCACGGCCCCTCGATGTCGACAGGTACATGTTCCAATGGGGGAGGTTTGATATTCTCGAAGAAATGAAGGCCGTTGACACGGGTCTCACCATCGACGAATTCCATATCCACCAACCATATCACTATGGTGTAGTTCATGGTGCGATGCTCATGATTGGCCAGACCGATAATGATATCGGCCTCCTCACCCAGTAGCAATTGGTTGGGATAATCTCTGGCTTTGCCATCCGGACCCAATATGTAGAATTCTGTGAAGCTCTCACCCTGACGGGGGAACGCTATCACATAGGCCAGGGCAACCACGGATGATAGTATTGAAAGGGCCAGTATGACCGATAGGGCCTTGTCCAACCCCTGCTCCTTCTGGAACTCGTTCCAGACCCCCTCCACCGTCTTGAAGGGGTCGAAGGGCAGATACGGTTCCAGGACCGCTCCCCGACGTTGCAGGGCGGCCAGGGCGACCAGGATGTTGAACCCCGAGATGGAGAACAGGATAGGGTCCAGCCTTATGCCCCATGGGGTGTAGTTCAGACCGAATCCGATGAGCGGGGTTATGGCGATGCTCAATCCGAATGACAGGGCGACCCTCTCTATGGAATCAAGGTCGTCCTTACGGGGGAACAGGGCGGCGATCGCAAGATACCCCGGGAAGAAGAGGAGGAAGGGCAGACCTATGATGGTCCTCAAGGTACTGTCCGGGAACAGGTATATCACAGGTATCAGGGCCAGGGTGAGACCGATCATGATGTAAAGGTCCCAATCCCTCCTGAGCTCCAACTCCATTGCGCTATGGAAAACGTCACATTTATTTAACGATTGGTCAGACACCGGAGATAATCCCTTATATCCAACCGTCATTATCGAAAGCAGTGTTCCAAGACACCGTAGACCGTTATCGTAGGACCCTGGCTCAAAGGGCCGTCAGCCGCTACGACCTGATGGCCATAATCCTGCCCCTGACGATCATCATCATGGCAGAGGCCATATTCTTCTTCAGTTCGAGGGGGGCGGATCTGGATGGATTCTCCACTGTTGTACTGCTACACGCCTTGAACCTAGCGGTCTGTATATTGATCCCGATAATCCTGAAACTCGACAACTCCATCTACCAGGCATACGCATTGCTCTCTGTCCTGCGCATACTCAGCATAGGAATGCCGAACTTCGGCGGGATCTGGTTGGATTGGGCCCTTTTGGTTTACATCCCTCTGATACCGGTCATATGGTTCGCCCTGATGGATGAGCGTTTCAAATTCAGCATGGAGCCCGGCCAGTTCCCCTTCCGGGGATTGATACAGGAGTCACGTCTGTACCTGACCTCGCTTACCGGCTCAATCAATCAGATGGTCGCCGGGGGTTTCGCTGGCCTGGTCATAGGGATGGTCGCATACCTGATTCTGGACGCCCCCGCCATAGTGTCAGGGGCTGGATTCCAGGAGATGCTCTTCGCGATACTGATACTCGTGGCATTGGTGGCCATGGTGGAGGAACTTCTGTTCCGTAGGATGCTCCTCCGGAGGATAGCAAAGAGGTTCGGACCCCTGATGGCCGTGACCCTGAGCGCCCTGGTATTCGCCGCCATGCACTCCAGCTATGTCTCAATACCCCTAATGGCCTTCATGTTCCTGTTCGGTCTGGCCTTGGGTTTGGTCTACGTCCACACCGGTAGGTTGGCCATCACTGTGCCGATGCACGGTGCGATGTTGGTGGCCATGATGGCCATAGGGCCTGCACTCCTCTGAATCTCAGAAGAAGTAGAATCCACAGCCCTCGCTGATGCAGACGTCGGCCATGGCCTCCATCCGGTCAACCACGCCGCTGTACCGGCGGACCATCATCTTCCCCTCTTTGGGCAGAGCATCCCGTAGCACGGCGACCTCTGCCTTGAGGTCCTTGGCCCGATCCGGGCCGAGCCTCTCCATCCTATCCGCCAGATCGAAGACCTCCCCGACCAGTTGGCATCCGTGTCGGCGGGCTATCTCCGGTAAGAGGCTGTTACTGGGTCCGAATGTGCCGATGCATCCCCTGCCCTTGTCCCAGGACAGGCCGCAACGGGAGCATGTCTCGTTCATCTCATCGAAGGAGATCATGTGCCAACCGGTCATGCGGTTCTCAGGCCTTGAAGCCTCCATGGCCTTGGCAGCCACATCCTCCGATACCTCGGCCATTATCACCCATCCGGTGTACCTCTTCTCCGCCAGAGGTTCAAGGGCCTCAATATCGGCCTTGTTCTTGACCTTCTCCATGTAGATGGAGTCGACGTCCGCTGGGATGCGGTTTCTCTTCAGGAAGGACTCCCAATCATCCACCGCCTCCCTGACCTTGTCCAACGGGACCACCAGGTCGAATCCGGAGACATCCTCGAAACCATCGATGGGCTCGACCATGACCCGCACGGTCTCCAATTTCATACTCCGGCATAAGGCGTTCTCCGCCTCCAGTTCGCAGATGGCCATGTTCAAACCCATGGGTAAACCTCCTGACAAAGAACAAAGGCGGACCTATTTATGGATTTGCCGTATCAGAGATACTCCCAATCCTGTTGCTTCCCTTTGGACTTCCTGCCCTTCTTGGACTTCTTCCGGGGCATGTCGTAATCATCGTCATCATCGCCCTTGTAGCGGGACCGCAGGTAGCGTCCGCGGTATCCTCCGTACTCAGCCAGATGAACTGCCCCCTTGGCGAACACCACAGCCATGAGCACATAGATGAGGCCGGACATGTCCAGTTCGACAGCACCCGACAGGGCCAGGGCCAAGGGCAGGTCCTCAGGCAGGTTGGGGATGGTGGCGTCGGTTACTCCAACCAGGAGCACCCCGCCGTTGGTGATGTAATACAGCCATAGGGCTATCAGAGGCAGCTGCAGGAATCCGAAAAGCAGCCTCAGTCCGCTCCCCCTCTTGAAGAACCCGAAGGGAAGGGCCACCAGTATTATCGGAATGGCGTAGATGATCACCGTCATCATGAAGTCCTCGAGGCCCCCCACGAATCCATCTATGATGTCCTTGACCTCCTCAGGAAGATCATCTCCCAGGTCAGCAACCGCCACATCGATGACACCCACCGTGAATAGGATGAATGTTATCGGCAAGACGATGAATATCAATGTGGCCCACAGGGAGCTTGCCAAGGCATTGCCCAGTCCCCCCTTCAGTTTCCGGTCGCCCATATCAGGCACCTCCATAGCTCTCCTGGCCCTTGTCCAGGATGTCATCCGCAGGTGACTTTATGAGCAGAAGACCGTCCAGAACATCTAGGATGTCTTGGACCTCATCGGGAACGTCTTCTCCAAAGTCCTCCACTATACTGAGGTCGACATTGACCTTCAAGGTCACACCATCCTGTGAGGCCAGGGCATCCAACTCCTCCGGTGTCAGCCCCTCGATGTCCAGGATTATCTTGCCATCCTTGACCTTGAGGCTGGCGTCTCCGGTCCATAGTTCGTTACCCTCGTCATCGGTGAAGCTGGCGCCGAAACCAGGCACGCTGACACCCTCAGGGAGCAAGGATAGCAGTTCATTGAGGTCGAAGTCCTCGAGGTCGATGTCACCGAGGTCGAGGTCGGTATCGAAGCTATCTATGAGGTCCTGCAGGAGGTTGTTGATCTCATCTATTATGTCATCGGTCTTTATCGGGATCGAGAGGTTGTTTCCGTCATAGGTGACGTTCTCAACATCCAGCAGGTCGAGATCCAGGAACGGTCCGACGGTAAGGGCGGCGGAGACCTCGGTGTTGAACTTGAACATGTTATCCAGGTATCCCATGGAGATGTTCATCGAGAATGAGAACTCGGTGCCTAGGAATATCAGATCGTATATGTCATCCTCGCCCGGGGAATAGTTGATCTCCTCCAATAGGGACAGGTCCGTGGACTTGCCAGGCTCGATATCGATGGGTTCCAACCCTCCGATGTGATCCCAATTTGCAGCTCTCAGTTCGAAGCTGTATTGGAAATCAGTGATCGGCCAGTAGCCGCCGATCGTCAGTTCTATGGGTACGCTGAGGCTGATGTTGACCCCATTCTCCAAAAGATCGTCGACATCATCCAATCCTTCCGGTGCATCCGGTAGGGTCAACTCCGGTTCACCGACATCCATGTCGAAGTCACCGGTGGCCAAGGTGGCGAATGAACCAACAATTACCACCGCTACCAACAATTGTAGTGCTATGAGCATTACTTTGGTGACTAGGACTCCGAAACCCATATGGGAAGATAGTACTGTTATCAGGTTAAAAACATTGTTGGCAAAGTTGAACTATCCCCTAGCACTTGGAGATTAACGTATGGCGGACATCCGCATAAGAAAAAGACGCAGATTGCGCAGCAAGGACATCAAGGCCTATTCGGAGGGAATAGGGTCCGTACTGGGGGTTGAGGTATTCGGTGAGGATGACCCCGTGGACTTGGCTGAGAGCAGTGATTTCGACCTTCTGTTCGTGAGAGGCAGCATACTGGGCATGATACACGGAGGTAGGCCCTTTCTGACCGTCCGCGGTCTGTTGGAGTACAAGCCGGAGTTGAGACAGGTCACTGTGGACATGGGGGCCGTCCCCTTCGTGACCAAGGGGGCGGACATAATGGCTCCCGGAATAATCGATTCCGACCCAGCGATCCAGGCTGGTGAGCTGGTATGGATCAGGGATGAGAGGAACAAGGTCCCGTTGGCCGTGGGGGAGAGCCTCATGGGAGGTGAGGAGATGGTGGGGGCCGACAGCGGCAAGGCCATCCTGAGCATCCATCATGTGGGGGACCGCCTCTGGAAACACGAGGAGCCCTGAGTCTGATATAAATACAGGTATCGCCCTGGAAAGGACCGGATGGGAGTGGTTGCTTGAGGTTGGTTAGACGAAGGAGGCAGGCCGAAGTGGTGGAGCCGAACCGTTTCATCGACCTTGCCGACATCGATCTGGGCATGGAAGGTGGAGCCACCGAGCCTTTGATAAAGGTCGCCGAGTTGAGCGGCCGTTCCGATGTTGCACTGGTGAGCGAACAGGTCTATAAGGGGCGGATAGTCATTGTGGACTACACGCCGATCAATGATGATGCGACCGAGGTCGCCGCTGTGTCTACCCAGCTCTCCGCTGTCGCCAGGGATTGCAACGGAGACCTGGTATCCGTTGGCAGGTCACTCATCGTGATCACACCCAACGGCATCAGGGTGGACCGTGAGCGACTCAGGAGGAAATGATCATGGTTGCCCGCAAGATAATCCACGATTCCGTACACGGGGGCATACCTGTCGAGGAACCCTTCCTGTCACTGCTCCATCGGCCGGAGATGCAGAGGCTGCACGGTGTAAAGCAGCTAGGCCTCTCGTACCTGGTGTTCCCCGGGGCGAACCACACCCGGTTCGAGCACTCTCTGGGAGTGTTCCATCTGGCCAGAGGCATGGGGAGGGCCATCGGGTTGGATGAGCAGGAGATGTCGTGTCTATCCGCAGCCGCACTGCTGCATGATATCTGCCATCCTCCCTTCTCCCATACTCTGGAGGAGGTCATGCAGGTAAGCTCGGGGAAGGACCACATGCAGCTCGCCAGTTCCATCATCGGAGGGGATCTGGAATCAGCCGCCCCCAGCGGTTCACCGTTCCATCATCCCAAACCTCTGGCGGAATACCTGGAGGAAGAAGGGATCGATCCTCGCATGGTGGCCTCCATCGTTGCGGATCCCGGTTCAGCCATCGATCCGTCCCAGGGGTCCCTACTGGATGATGGAGGTCAGGCCTTCTTCGGCGCCCCACGTTACCTGAACCAGATAATCCACGGGCCGGTTGACGCAGATCAGATGGATTATCTGCTTCGCGATGCCCATTACACCGGTGTCGCCCATGGCATAATCGACCGGGACCGCATCCTGAACACCATAACCGTCCACAATGGCAGTCTGGTGGTCGGCAAGGGTGGCGCTGCTGCAGTTGAAGGTATGATGGTCGCCCGCTCGCTGATGTACAGTTCCATCTATTTCCATAAGACGGTCAGGATCGCGGAGATGATGATGGCACGGGCGGTGGAGTGTGCCGACCCGCAGACACGGACATCACTGCACACCCTCACCGAGGCCGAGATCCTCAACCGACTGATGTCCCAGGATGGGGCGCCGAGGGAGATAACCTCCCGTCTTCTCCGCAGGGAGCTCTACAAGAAGGCTCATTCGTTGTCCGGGGAGGATGTGGAGGATGATCATCTGCAATCGCTTCTGAAACTCACGGAATACCGACGACGTAAGGACAAGGAGGAGGAGATCGCTGACCGAGCCGGTCTGGACCCCTGCAGGGTTATCCTAGACGTCTCTTCCAGGGCCTCGTTGCTCTCGATGAGCAGGATAGGGAAGACCGACGTGCCCATACTGGAGGATGGCAGGGTCAGACCCATGTCGCGGAGGTCGCCTTTGGCAAAAGCCCTCCAGGGGCGTAACATCCATGATTGGGCCCTCATGGTCTCCTGCCCATCCGAAGATGTCGAGAAGGTGTCCCGGGCGGCGCGTTCGGTCCTCTGATTCAACCCTTTATTACCGCCAGCGGACGCAGTTTGACCACCTTGGTCGTCAACCCGGCCCCGCAGACCACGTCCACCACCTGGTCTATGTCCTTGTAGGCTTGAGGTGCCTCTTCGATGATCCCCTCACGGGAGCTGCTCCGCAACATGATGCCCCTCCCCTGCATGTCCTTGCGCACCGATTCCACGGTCATGGATGACATGGCGGCCTTGCGGGAGAGCACCCGGCCCGCCCCGTGGCAGCAGGACCCGAAGCTCTTATCCATCGAACCCTTTGAACCCAGCAGTATGTAGGTGCCGGTGCCCATGTCTCCCGGGACGATAACCGGCTGACCGAGCCCTCCTATCTCTGAAGGGAGGGCCGGATGTTCCGCTGGGAAGGCGCGTGTGGCCCCCTTTCGATGCACCACCGCCCGATGGCGCTTGCCGTCGACACGGTGCTCCTCGACCTTCGCGATGTTGTGGGCCACATCGTACACCAATCCCATCCCCAAGGATTCGGCGTCCTGACCCAGGACGGCGGCGAACGCCTCCCGGGCCCAATGGCTGATCATCTGCCTGTTGGCCCATGCATAGTTGGCCGCACAGCACATCGCCTGATAGTAGGACTGCCCTGCTCGGGAGTCGAAAGGGGCGCAGGCCAACTGTCTGTCAGGCAGGTCCATCTTGCTTTCCTTGACCGCCCTCTCCATGGTCTGCAGGTTATCGGTTGCGACCTGATGCCCCAGGCCTCTGGAACCGCAGTGCACGCTTATGGTGACCGTCCCCTCCTCCAGCCCCAAAGCCCGGGCCTTGGTTGCATCATGGACCTCATCGACGTAGTCCACCTCCAGGAAGTGATTGCCCGACCCCAGGGAGCCGAGCTGTGGAAGGCCGCGCTTCCGGGCCTTTTCGCTGACCTTCGTAGGGTCGGCATCAACCATGCGGCCAAGGTCCTCGGTGTGGGGCAGGTCCTGTTCCCAACCATAACCGTTCTCAACGGCCCAGGCCGAGCCTTGGGTCAGGACCTCGTCCAGTTCCCGGTCGGAAAGCACCCCGGAACCCTTGGAGCCGAGTCCGGAGGGCACGTTCCTGAACAAAGCATCGGTCAGTTGCGCCATGGAGTCCTTGACGTCCTCGACCCTCAGGTCGCTTCGCATCACACGCACTCCGCAATTGATGTCGAATCCTATGCCTCCAGGACTGATAACGCCCTCCTCGGCGCTCATGGCGGCCACCCCTCCGATCGGGAAGCCATATCCCCAATGGATATCGGGCATAGCAAGGGAATCACCCAGAATGCCCGGGAGACAGGCCACGTTAGCGGCCTGCTCCAAGGAGTTGTCGGATTTGATGGCCGGGATCATATCCTCGCTGGCGAAGACCACGGCATCGGTTCGCATACAGCCCTTGTGCTTACTGGATATCCTCCATCGATAAGCGTCGATCCTCTCCAAAGATCCTTTCCAAGTCATAGGTGCTTCCTCGAATGAGCGTCGTTTATGATAAAGTTATAGAACACGGATGGGGCCGGGACCGAGATTTGAACTCGAGTCAGGGGATCCACAGTCCCCGAGGATAACCAGGCTACCCTACCCCGGCCATTGGGTGTTGATGGCAATGCATACCTGTAAATAAAGCTT
>SKGM01000067.1 GCA_007117455.1 Candidatus Methanomethylophilaceae archaeon | reverse complement strand
GTACGCTTGGAACCGCTATTCCCTCTTGGGGAAGGACGGGCATGTCCTTCAATGAGTTCACAGTGATGTCTACCTCTCCCATGACAAGGGCATTGTTCAATTCCCTGACGAAAGCCCCGAAACCTCCCATACCCTCCAGGGGCGTGGTCAGGTCAAGGTCGCCTCCGGTGCTTATGACCACCACCTCCGGCTCGATGGAAGGGAATTTTTCATTGAGGCGTTCTATGAACATCTCAGTCTGCTTCATAGCAAGGGCGCTGCCCCTGGTGCCTATACGGACCGGCTCACCTCCTTCAATGATTCATGGAACGACTCTGATACCCTGGATAGGTGGCTGCGATGATGTTCGGTGCATAGGAAACAGGTCTCGTATTGGGAGGGTGGGATGTACACCCCTCTGTCCAACAGGTCCGAGGCGAGTGATTTGAACATCATTGCATCACACTTCGATGCCTGCTGGGCGTTCTCCACCCTCTCCATCCCTAGGAACAACTGCAACATGGAACCGACCTGGTTCACGCATCCTGTGATTCCAAGGTCCTCTATGATGTCCCGCAAGGTCGATGCCAATTCTGCCCCTTTATCTCCCAAGGACCTATAGACATCGGCGTCGAGCAGGTTCATGACCGCGTTCCCGGCGGCAGCGGTCATCGGGTTGCCAGAGAAAGTCCCGGCCATGTAGACCGGTCCCGCCGGGGATACCATGGACATGATCTCCTTTCCGCCGAGCACCGCACCGGCAGGCAATCCCCCGCCGATGGCCTTGCCCATCGTACATAGGTCCGGAGTCACCCCGTAATACTCCTGCGCCCCTCCAGGTGCAAGTCTGAGGCCTGTTATGACCTCGTCGAATATGAGGATGGTTCCGTACTCCTCAGTAAGTCTTCTGACCCCTTGGAGATAACCATCCTCAGGCAGTATGGTTCCGGCATTCCCCATCACCGGCTCCATTATGACTGCCGCCACCTCGTGTTCCTCGAGGATGTCGGACATCATGTCCAGATCATTGTACTCCGCCAGTATCGTACTTTGGACCGTAGCGGCAGGTACTCCGGGGGAGCCAGGGATGCATAGGTCCATGGCGGCAGAACC
Source organism: Candidatus Methanomethylophilaceae archaeon (assembly GCA_007117455.1). Lineage (GTDB taxonomy): Archaea > Thermoplasmatota > Thermoplasmata > Methanomassiliicoccales > Methanomethylophilaceae > PWHV01. Next base: position 12,048 of record SKGM01000067.1, on the reverse strand, counting down.
CGGTTTGACCAACATCGAGTCATGCGCGCCATGGAAGCCCCCGGACATCTTGACCACCTTCTCCCTCCCGGTGTAAGCCCTAGCCAAGCGAATCGCGTGCATGGTGGCCTCCGTACCGCTGTTCGCCAGACGTACCATCTCCGCACAGGGTACTCTTTTGACCAGTTTCTCAACGAGTTCCAGTTCCGGTACGCTGGGGGCTCCGAAGAGCATACCCTGATTAGCCTGCCTCATCAAGGAATCGAACACCGCAGGATGGCCATGACCCAGTATCAGAGGGCCGTAGCCTAGGCAGAGGTCGATGAGATCATTGCCATCAACATCGCATATGACTCCGCCCTCTCCCCTTGAGATGAATGAAGGATGGGGCTCGAAGGCCCTTATGGGGCTCGACACCCCTCCTGGCATGAGTCCAACGCTCTTCTCGTACAGTCTCCTCGAGTAATCCCTTGTCAAATCCTGACCTCCATCGATGAATCTAGGTAACTGGAGGAGTAATAGCTTACTATGATGTCCGCACCGGCTCTTTTGATTGCTGTCAGGGTCTCGATCATCACCTTGCGACCATCGAGGATGCCCGCAGCGTCTGCGTTCATCACCATCGCATACTCCCCTGAGACCTGGTAAGCGGCTAAGGGACGGTCATACATCGACCTGCAAGCGCTTATGATGTCCAATGAACTCAAAGCCGGTTTAACCATTATGATATCCGCCCCATCCTCGATGTCCCTGTCAACGGATAGGATGGCCTCACGTCTGTTGGCGGGATCTATCTGATATGAGGATCTGTCGCCTGACTTCGGAGCGGAGCAGGCGGCTTCGCGGAAAGGGCCGTATAGAGCGCTGTGGAATTTCGCGGCATAAGACATCATAGGGACCATGTCGTGCCCGGAATCGTCGAGAGACTCCCGCATCTTACAAACCGCACCGTCCATCATCCCGGATGGGGCGATGATATCCGCCCCAGCGTCCGCCAGACTGACAGCCACTTGACCCAGTATCGGCAAGGTCGCTACTTCGTCCACCCTCCCATCCTTCAGGATTCCACAATGGCCATGGTCGGTGTATTCACACAGGCAAGCATCAGCCATGACTATCATGTCCGATGTCTCCTTGATCCTCTCGACCGCCCGCTGGGAGATTCCATCTGCACCGAATGCTGAGGACGCTTGGGGGTCCTTCACGGAGGGGATTCCGAAAACCATCACCGCCTTGACACCTCGCTCGGAGAGGTCCCCGATATGCCCCTCCAAATGGTCGATCGGGTATGCGGACATCCCGGGGAGGCTCGATATGGGCCGGGGATTCTTCAGGTTGTCATCCACAAAGACCGGTTGGACGAGATCATCCATTGTAACCCTGGTCTCGCACACCATCCCCCGCAGCGATGGCTTGTTCCTCATCCTCCGTAATCTTTTGGAAATATTCATCTCTGTGCCTCATTGAGAAAAAGTAGCTCGGCCGTGCGGCAGAGGTCTGATTCACCGTTCCTGCAGGCCTCCTTCAACCGACTATAAGGGGTCGCCATGATCTTGGAGACCAAAGCCCTTGAGAAATCATCCAGCACCTGATCCGGGTCGTTGCTGGACTGCAGACGGTTGCATGCACGGCAAACCTCCTGCCTCCTTATCTCAGCAAGCCTCAGACTCAACTGGGTTATCAGGCTCTGGGCCTCCTCCTCCTTCCTGCTGATCTCATAGTCTGAGAGTTCATCCATGACTATGCGTTCGGCTTCGACCACCGCACTACGGCGTCGGTTCAGGTTCTCCATCGCTATCCTCTCCAAACCGTCCATCCGACAGAGTTCCACGCCTGGTATCTCAGATACGCAGGGGTCGACATTGCTCGGCATCGAGATGTCGACGATAAGGAGTCTCCTTCCGGTCACCGTCACCGCCCTCTCTACCTCCTCCCGTCTAAGTAGCAAGTGAGGTGCGGCGGTTGCAACGAGTATGACATCACTCTGGGCTATGACCTCCTCGACCCTATCCTTACCTACTGCGACTCCATCCAGTTTATGGGCAAGTTCGCATGCACGTTCATAGGTGCGGTTGGAAACGAAGACTGTGTTCGGTTCACGGTCCTTAAGGGCTTTGGCGATCAAGGTCGCCATCTCGCCCGCGCCCATGATGGCGATGTTCCTACCTTTCAACGAGCCGAGATGGTCCTCAGCGAGGGCCACAGCGGCCGACCCGATCGAGACCGATCCATTGTTCAGGGCGGTCTCCGTCCGAACCCTTTTCCCGACGGATAGGGCCCTCTCGAAGATGGTACGCATCCTCCTACCCACATGGCCCTCCTCGACACCATCGAGGAAGGCCTTCTTCACCTGATGCTGGATCTGGTCCTCCCCCACCATGAGGGAGTCCAATCCACAGACCACTCTGAACAGATGGTCCACACTATCCCGTCCTTCGAGTATGAAGTAGGATGCGCCGTCCTTCCTGTAGGGTATATTGTTCCTGACAAGTTCCTCAAAACTTTTCCTAACCAGTTCCGGCCTCAATGTCCCGACGTATATCTCCAACCGGTTGCAGGTGCACAGTACCACGTGCTCCTCTGCATCAGGGATCAGCATCGATATATCGTCGACAGCCGACTTCAGTTTTTCAACAGCCCCTTGTAGGCCTGATACGCCAGCGGATAGGTGTGTGACATGGAGACTGATTATCATAACCCCGCACCTGCGATCCTACGCATCGTGGCCAATGCGGTCTCATCGTCCTCGCCCAAAGCCTCCCATGCAAGGGGATCCCGTAGGACCTTCTCCAATGCTTCCGCCCGCTTCTTCTGGTCCGGCAGACGTTCTTTCAGTTCCAAACGGAGTTCCGAAATGAGTCTTGCCATATCGTCGTATGCGGGATCCAAAATACCTTCGAGGATTCCTATTAGGAAGGGAGGGAACACCGGCGCCAATCCCTCGGTTGAGGCACAGACCGTGTAATGATCCCTTCTGAGTGTGGATGGGATCATGAAATTCCCACCACCGTCCACTGAATTCACGAGTATGTTGGAGGAGATGCATCTCTCAACTATCCTGGAGTTCAATTCCGCATCATCCGTGGCGGCTATCACAAGGTCATGCTGCTCTATGAGTGAAAGGGAGTCCTCATGAATCCTGTCCTCGACCACCTTATGGGCGATTTCCTTGAGTTCTTCTTTGATGGATTCCGCCACCACTGTGATGCGGCAGTCCTTGAGATGCTCCGCTTTCCTCATGGCGACGTTCCCGCCTCCGAGGAAAAGTACCCGAAGATGGTTCGGGGAAATCAACAGTGGGACCATTCGTCGTCCCATGATATCTTGCCTAGGACCCCCTCCTTGACATCATGGCTTTCGCCAATTCACGATACCTTTCCGCCATTTCAGAGTCGGGACGATGCTCCATGACGGTCCTCTTCTGGGATTCACATTCCTGGACCGTCGGATCCCGGGGTATCCTGGATATCACATCGGTGTCGATATCTGCGGCCAGACTATCGATTATACCATCCTCATCCTCCACACCGCGGGAGTTTTGGATCACACCTTGAAGCCTGGCATAGCCCATCTCCTTGAAATTGTCAACAGCCATGGCGATGTTGCGAGCGGCATAGGTCGCCATCATCTCCCCCGAGCTCACAACATAGACCTCGCGGGCGTATCCGTTCCTTATCGGCATCGCGAATCCACCACAGACCACATCCCCGAGGACATCGTATATCACCACATCAGGATCGTAGATCTGGAATGCATCGAGCCTGTCCAGTGTCTCAAAGGCGGTTATTATCCCTCTACCTGCGCATCCCACGCCTGGTTTCGGACCTCCGCACTCAGCACAGATCACGCCTGCGAACCCCTCAACCAGAATGTCCTCCAGATTCGGTGTACCATCCCGGCAGGCATCGAGTATGGTGGTCGGGGCCTCCCCGTTCCTCAGGAGTGAGGTGGAATCGGCCTTGGGGTCGCAACCTATCTGTATGACCCTCTTTCCATCCATTGCCAGAGCGGCGGCTAGATTAGAGGCGGTGGTGGACTTACCTATGCCTCCCTTCCCATAGATGGCTATCCGCCTGCAATTCATCGACCGCAAATCAACTCAATTGTAATAATACTTTTGGGGTATATTCGTAACACTCACAGAAAAAATGAGGATTCCCTCCATGTCATGGACTGAAAAGGGTCTGAATCCGGACCATGGTCCGACAGCGGCTGATATTCATCCAGTAACGAATGCCAGGGCCAGTATGATGATGACCACCACCAGCAGGATCAGCCTGACGACGATCGGGATGGGCCGTGTCCTGCGTCGGGAGGGCCTGATACCCCATCTGCCCCGCCTCCTTGTTATCCTGACCATGGTAATCAATGAGTTGGACACCTATAATTCGGTTTGCTCATCCCCGCAGAGTACGGTTGACCTCCTTAGCCTTCCGTACCTTTGGGTCAACCACGAGTCGACAGTACATCGACATCGGGTTCCTACGGAAATAGTCCTGATGGTATTCCTCGGCGGGATGGAAAACATCGAACTCCTTCACTTCTGTAACAGCAGACGAATCGTACTTACCAGATAAGTCAAAGGCCTTTATACAATCCGATGCATCGACCCTCTGCTTCTCATCATGATAAAGGATCAGGGACCGGTATTGGGTGCCGACATCGTTCCCCTGTCTGTCCTTTGTCGTGGGGTCATGGATGGAGAAGAAGACCTTTAGTATATCCTTGTAAGTTATGATGCTGTCATCGAAGGTTATGTCGACGACCTCGGCGTGGCCGGTCGTTCCGGTAATCACCTTTTCATAATGTGGTTCCGGGTCCTGCCCGCCAGCATATCCTGACCGCACGTTGACCACGCCGTCAATTGTCTTGAATGCGGCATCCAGACACCAGAAGCATCCTCCCCCCAGGGTTGCCCTTGAAAGTCCCATGATGAATTATTGATGACCGACGTATTTATCATGAACCGTCCTACCTAATAATCTCATAGTAACAATATAAATAACCTCAGAATAATGACCACATATGGCCAAAGCCCTGATAACCGTGATATCCGCCAACGTCTACGGTTTGGTCAATTCCATATGGTGCTCCATAAGGAGATTCGATTTCCTTCCCCAAAGGGTCCACATACTGACCGCGGAAAGGGATTCCGAGATGCATCCCATGGCTATCGAGATGCTGCGGATTATCATCTCGGAGCATGGGGAGGAATCGCCTGAGATCATCATCCATCAATTCGATAACGGTGACCTCTCGGCCATCGCCTCCAAGGTCAAGACGATCATCGATGAGGAGGTGGCATCCGGCAACACCTTCGCCATCGATTCCACGCCTGGAAAGAAGAATGAGATGATCGCCTGTGTCGCCAGCTCATTGTCCCATGAGGCATGTGAGCATGTGTTCTATAGTGAACTCACAACCTACGAGAACACCCGGGCCCCATTCATACTCATCCCCTCCCAATTCATAAACCCCTTCGATATCAAGCAGGAGGCCAGACGGGGATGAGGTCTTTCATCGTCGACAAGGATCACCTCATAGCGGTCATGAACGAGGTCTGCATGGACAGTCGGTTCGAGAGATTCACGGTAAAGGAGGATTTCTATGGCCAGAGGCTCTTCGATGTCGATTGTAAGGACATGTCGTTGAACAGGATAGCCGACAGGGATGATTTCAACGCCATACGTTCTGATTTCATGATGGGCGTGGACACCATGCATCATTCCGAATGCCCGGGACACGAACATCTGCGTTCCGCACTGCATTCATCATTGGTACTGCCCCCTGAGAACCTGGATGAAGTCGTGGACCGTATCAATGAATCAATAACCAAATCCCGCAAGCGTCTGGGTTTCACAGGCCAACGGGCGGTTTCGATAGACAGCAACCTGGCCTACAAACGCCTTTTGAGCAGACTGCTCCTGGAAAGGGGGAGGTTCGGCATAACCGAGGATAATCCGAAGGACCTTATGGTCACCTTGTCCAAGGTGTCGATAAGGGAGATATCCTCCGCATCGAACAGCAAGCTTGACCGACGCCGCAACCCCGGCGCCTTGAGGAGGGCCTTACCTGGAAGATGTTTCGCCGACCATCTCGCCAATCGCCCCACGTTGAGGGCGGTGTCGGCACTGAACGCACTCGCTGAACATGCCAGTATAAGGGATGCGTTCACCTACTACGAGGTTGATGAGGGGATGCCTGAGGTGTTCGACAGCGAGAAGGCGGATGAGTACATCGTCCGAGAGTTGGTCGGTCATTTCCGTAAAGGACAGATGGACCAGACATTCCTTACAGCTGATGACTCCATGTCCTCCCTACTTTACGGCGAGAGGATGGACCATATCGTGGTCCGGTATCCCAAGGAGGTCCCCCGCTCACTTACCGCCACACCCTGGTTGGTGAGGGAGTTGTTGTACGACCTATCCCTATCATTCCGATGCATACGGATCGACGGCACTGGCGTCAGTATCATGGGAGTCTGGGATGGGAAGACCAGCACCGACTTCATCGATGAGAAGGTATGCGTTGCCATAAGCGATGGCAGCAGGATCGGAGAGCACTTGGAAAGGGATTTCCGAATCCTCAGGAGGATGAGGGAATCTGAGTTGATCGACCTTGACAGGGTAAAATGAATCTTGATTCAGGACCAATAATATTATACCTATATACGGGGTCTAAATCCAATGTCATAAATGGATGGAGGCCCCGATGCAGTCCAAGGAACCAAAGATAAGGATACTCTATGTGGACGATGAGGACCTTTTACTCGAACTCACAAAAGGATATCTGGAATCCAAGGAAGGCATATCTGTAGAGACCTGCAACGAACCCCATATGGCATTGGAGATGATCGCCCAGAACACCTATGATGCAGTCGTCTCTGACTATGAGATGCCAGGCATGGATGGCATCGGACTTCTGAAAGCTACCAGGGCCAATGATACCGAACTACCCTTCATAATATTCACCGGCAGAGGTAGGGAGGAGGTTGTCATAGAGGCCCTGAACGCTGGTGCTGACTCGTATATCCAAAAAGGTGGGGACCCCCGGACCCAGTTCGCAGAACTGGCCAACATCATCAGGAACAGTGTTGAGAGCCGCAGGTACAAGGCGGATCTCAGGATGAGTGAGGCCGGTCTGCTCGCCCTATCAGACAGAATGACCGAGGGGGTCGCTATGGTGGATGGTCAGGGACTCATCAGATACAGCAATCCATCCTTCAGTCTGATGTTGGACAAGACATCGGAGGAAATCATTGGAAACCTCTACGACGACCTGGTATCCGAAAAGGAGGTCGATGGGCAGGGTATGATGAGTCTAAGGCTAAATCGTCCAGCAGGTGGATCTTGTTGGGCTGAGGTCACCGAAACGAAAATCCAGTTCGAGGGTGAGAACATGACCGCCCTGTTCCACCGGGACGTTACGATGCGTCGGGAGGAAGAGAAAAAGAAGGCGGAATCCTTGAACGAGATGAAGACGATTTTCGAGGCCATATCCAAGCCGGTCTACGTTTCCGATATGGACGACCATAGTATACTCTATGCAAATCAGGCCATGATGGACCTCTATGGTCCAGATATCGTCGGCACCGCTTGTCACAAGACGATCAGGGGTGAGCTCCTTCCCTGCAACGACTGCAACAACAAAACCCTCAAGAGGATGGGGCATAGTCCATTAGTCTGGGAATTCCACAGTTCCAGAATGGGAAGGGACTTCTATGTGATCAGCAAGTTGATGAAATGGACCGATGGAAGGGATGTCCGTTTCCAGGTCTCCTTCGATGTCACGGAATTGAAGAATGCGAAGCGTGACCTTGTAAAGTCCGAACAGAGACTCTCTGCCATTTTGAAGGCCATACCGGACACCCTTCTGGTGATAGGGCGTGATGGGGCGGTCATGGATGTTTTCAAATATCAACCACATATGAATTTCTCCGAAGCCTCGGAAACCCATATCGAACACTATTTCGGCCCCGAGCACTCCGTTCAGGCGGTAGAGTTAGTCAATCAAGTACTTACGGAAGGGGACATAAGAAGATTCGAATTCGACCTTGTCACTACTGAGGGGAAAAGGCATAACGTAGTGAGATCCGTGCGAATGTCAGCAGACGAGGTCCTTTCAGTCATCTCGGACGTCACTGAACTCCATGATGCCATGGAGAGCCTGGACCATAGTGAGAGGATGCATCGTGGATTGTTCGAGAACGCACCCATGTCCATACGGGTCCTTGATAAGGACACATTGGAGATTCTGCATGCAAACCCCAAATCCTTGGAGTTCTTGGGTTATGATTCCTTTGAACAGTTGAAGAACGAAGGACTTCCTTGGTGTGAATCCCCCTATGCCAAGGAAGATGCCATAGTTAAGGTGAAGAACCTTGCTGAAGGAAAGATAAATGAGTTCGAATGGCAGACCGCCCGCCGGGACGGCAGTTGCTTCTGGGAGCAGATGAGTATAATCGTGCTTCCATACGAGGGTAGGGACCGCCTACTCAACTTCTCCATAGACATCACCGAGTCCCGATCTGCGCTGGAGGAGCTGCACTCCTCCCGGGAGAGATACAAGGCCTTGATATCCGCATCCAACACGGGGGGTTGGGAGTACGATCTCGATTCAGACCTGTTGTGGGTGAGCAAAGAGTACATGAGCATGCTTGGGAGGGATAAGTCGGATGCCGAAGCTAAGGAGGGGCCCCTTGATGAGAAATGGATCCGACTCCTGCACCCTGAGGACCGCGATAGGGCCGCCAGGACCTTCAAGGATTATCTCGACAATGGAAGCCAGGGTATGTATGAGAACGAGTTCAGGCTGAGCAGGTCGGACGGAGGATGGTGTTGGATATCATCCCGGGGCAGAACATTGAGGGATGAAGCGGGGAATCTTACCAACGTAACGGTGGGAACCCACATCGACATAACTGCCATGAAGGATCTGGAGAATGCCCTGAGGACGGTGAACGAGAAGTTGAGCCTTATGAGCAGCATCACCCGTCATGACATCATAAACCAGCTGCTGGCTGCCACGGGTTATCTGGAACTTCTGGAAGGGGGCGTCTCCAATGATGAGGGAAGTTTGTACATCCGGAGATTGGGGGCTGCTCTCGATAACATAAGCCGCAATCTCGAGTTCACCCGTAACTACCAGGACCTGGGAATCAAGAATCCGGAATGGCAGAATGTCGGTAACCATGTGTTGACCTATTCACTACTGAAGGTTGATGTTCAGAATGAGATAGAAGACCTTGAGATCCTGGCGGACCCTCTGTTGGAGAAGGCCATAAAGAATCTCGTGAACAACAGCCTTCTCCATGGAGAGCGGGTAAGCCGAATCCATCTCACACAAAGGCTCAATGACGAGGGTGTGCTCACCATCAGCTACATGGATGACGGGGTCGGCATACCTTATGAGGACAAGGAGAGGATATTCCACAAAGGTTACGGCAAGAACCTGGGCCTGGGACTATTCCTGATAAGGGAGATATTGTCCATCACAGGCATAAGTATCAGAGAGGTTGGTGAACCTGGCAAAGGTGCGGTATTCGAACTCGGGATTCCTCCAGGAGCATATCGTTTCCGGAATCCATCGGAGCGTGAGGAGGCATGATGGACATCCGCCGTGTCAAACCTTCACGGACAAGATTATTATAATGGTCCATTATTCGACGGAAAAGTGGCGATAGACATGTTCGATATAACGCTGATGCCTGTGATGGACTCCTCAGAGTATCTGTTGTTCTTCATAACACTATTCACCCTGTTCAGCCCACCAGCCGCTATCGCCGCCTTCGCATCCTTGACCGATAGGTTCCCAACCGATATCCAGAAAAAAGTCGCTGTGAGGGTTGCTAGGAATTATCTCATCGTCATGATCATTTCATTGACGATCGGCGAATACATCCTGATGCTCTTGGGGATAAGCACTCCCGCATTGATGATCACCGGCGGTATCGCCGTTTTCATTGCTGGAATACCGATGATGACCTACGGTCAGAAACTAAACATGGTCGGGAAGGAGGATGAGTTCCAATCGGTGCCCAGATCGGAATGGGAGCAGGTCGTCGCCGTCCCGATGACCTTTCCCATGGCTGTCGGCGGCGCCACTATCGCGATAGCGATATCGACATCCAGCCAGACCAATGCATTGTTGGACTATGGGGTTTTGATAGGGATAACGGTCATCATGGCCATCATCATCTATCTGATAACCATCGCGGCATCCTCCCTGGCGAAAAAACTCGGCGGTAGTATCGACATCCTAACCCGAGTCTCAGGCATAATAATCGTCGCCATAGCCATCCAGATATTGGCCCGCGGAATTTCGGGACTGATAGAGATCTATGGTTGATATGCGGGATAAGACCGTGTCTGACCCCTGATAGGCCAATTGGTAATAATCCGCCGGTCGGTTTCTACACTTAGGCGCTCAGAACACACTGTACGGAAGAAGATGATTCATATCAAAGGATGATATATCGCGACCAGAACCGCAATAGCCACAAGTGTTTGCATCCCAAGGATGAACCCGATGTTCGCTTTCTGTCCCTCCAGTAATTCACAATGGCCCTCTGTGTAAAGCATGGCGGTCTTTGAGGCCCTGTAAGCCAATGGTATCGTGGCCAGTCCGATCAAAGCCAATACCGGAAGTACTCCGATGAACACGGCTCCGGCTATGATGCCCAGGACCAGAACGTTCAAGGCGACATATAATCTGGCTGCGACTGTCTCCCCCAATACCATTACGAGGTTCCTCCTGCCTCCGTTCTTATCAGCGTCAAGGTCGGGGAACTCATTTAGTAACTGAAGGTTGAAAGTGAGGAATGCGGATGCCGCAGCTATCGTCCAGACATCGAACGAGAGCGAACCCGTCTGCACCAGATAGGCACCCAGTACCGGTAGGGCTCCCAGTCCCAGGCCGGCCGAGACCTCCCCCAGTAGATTTCTGGCGAAAACCTGGGTATAGAAGAGTGCGAAGACCATGCCTAGAATGATTATCGGGAGGATTTGCGGTCCGCTGATTGTTACGAGTAATAAGCTAATGGGGATTGATGATGCAAAAGAGATGTAGGCTGCCCTACGGACCTCCTCTGGGGAGAGTAGTCCATTCTGGAGTACCCCGCTACCTCCATTGAACGGGGTCTTGACTGTCCTATGGTCAATACCAGTGAGATGATCATGATACTCATTCAATGTGTTCACTGTGATATGAAGGAGCACCAAGACCATGGTGAACAACAAAAAAGGGAGTGGATCGAAGCTGCCGTTCCAAGCAGCCAAGGATGTCCCCAACAGGGACAGAACGAGTGGCAACATCAGGAATGGAGCCCTAACCTCCAAGAGCCAGGTCTTCAATCTCATGAACGGGCTAAACGACCTGGTAGATAAGAACTTGACGGGTCGGATGGAATTCTTGAGGGTTTGCAACAAAGGTTTTTAAACCTCGTTAACCAAACATTATTCAGGTGTCTTAGATGACCTCGGTTTGTGACAGGACTATAGAAGAGGTCCATGAGCTTGTGGGTAGGTACGTTTATGATAAGTACCACGGCAGGGACCGCACGGTTGTCAAGGTCAAGGATATGGAGGGTCAAGACCCCGGACCTTTCCCCCTCTACAGTGATGTAGGCAACCGCATAGGTTACCGCTACTCGGAACCGGACATCCTGATGATACGGGATGGTGAGGTAAAGACGGTCATCGAGATCGACTCCATCCATCTGAAACCCGAGGCTTATGTGGGTAAAGCCATCATGCCAGTGATCTCTAGGAAGATGGTCCGGGGTGACGATGAGGTACCGATAGCCGATGATGTCCGGGTGGTCCAGCTGGTCTGTTACCATGGAAAGCCGGGCGATCATGAACATGAGATGGAACTCAGATTGCGTCAGATATCCGAAGACATCTCAATGCTGTTCCGTAACACTGGCAGGGGTTGCACCTACTCCCTCGTCATACCAGTGAGAAGATCGGACGATACGGTGGAGAAGGTTCTGAGCCGTTATCTGGACGATAAGATCTGGTGACAATCGGTCATCTCAGTTTCGGATTGCTCCAAAACCTTTTTAAACAT
>SKGM01000007.1 GCA_007117455.1 Candidatus Methanomethylophilaceae archaeon | reverse complement strand
GGGCCGGGACCGAGATTTGAACTCGAGTCAGGGGATCCACAGTCCCCGAGGATAACCAGGCTACCCTACCCCGGCCATTGGGTGTTGATGGCAATGCATACCTGTAAATAAAGCTTTCCGAAAGCACCCAGGGTTGCCAGTCCAGCATGCCCGATGAAAACGTTAATAATCGCGACGGCCTTAGGACAGGTCATGAAGAAGGACCTTGTCTCGATCCTCGACATAAAGGAAGAGATCCCTGAGATACTCGACCTGGCCGCCCGTCTGAAGGCGGAGCGGGGAAGTCACGAGAAGCCTTTGGAGGGCAAGACCCTGGCCATGATATTCGAGAAATCCAGCACCCGCACCCGTGTCTCCTTCGAGACCGCCATGGTGGAGCTGGGAGGGCATGCCATGTACCTTGGGGCCCATGACATGCAGCTCGGCAGGGGTGAGACCATCGCCGACACCGCCAAGGTCCTTAGCCGTTATGTCCATGGGATAATGTACCGTGCCTACAGCAATAAGACCATGCAGGAGTTGGCATCCAATGCCGATGTACCGGTGATCAGCGGCCTGGATGACCATGAGCATCCCTGCCAGGCATTGGCAGACCTGCTTACGGTCATAGAGCGCAAAGGGAGGCTGGAGGGTCTCAAGATGGTCTATATGGGCGATGGTAACAATGTCTGCCACTCCCTCATGCTGGCCGCAGCCGCGGTCGGGATGCACGCGGTGGCCTGCTGTCCGCCCCAACGCTCCCCCGATACGGCGGTCATGGCCGAAGCGGTCCGCTTGGCGGAGACGAGAGGCGGTTCAGTATCCCTATCACACGACCCTGGGAGCGCACTAGTGGATGCGGATGTGGTCTATACCGATGTCTGGATATCCATGGGTGACGAGCTTGATGACGAAGAGGCCCGGAAACTGTTCTCGCCCTACGCGGTGGACGAGAAGGCAATGGGTATCGCCAAACCTGATGCAATGGTCCTGCATTGTCTGCCCGCCCACCGGGGCGAGGAGATAGCCGCCTCGGTGATCGATGGTGACCAAAGCGCAGTGTTCGACCAGGCGGAGAACAGGATGCACGCCCAGAAGGCGGTGCTGTACCGGATTCTCAAATGATCTGCGAGGCCACTATGTCCTCGATTATCTGAAGGAACCTCTCCTCGGTACCTGCGGGTATGGTCGCGCCCGCGGCTATGTTGTGACCTCCACCGTAACCGCCCACGATTCCCGCGGCGATGTTAACAGCCTTGGATAGGTCAAGCCCGCGAGCGACGAGTTCACGGTGACCCCTGGCTGAGACCTTGACCTCACCATCGTCTGATTCTGCGAATGCGACCATCGGAATGTCCTTGCGGATGCCGTTGTTGCCCAGCAGCATTCCTGCCACGATGCCCACTATGGTCTCCTTTATCTCACCGCCGGAGTGGAAGAACTGTACCCAACCCCTTTCCTGGACCATGTCGTTGTCACGGACCATGTTAATTGCCTGTGACAGATGTCTGCGGTGCTCATCGCGGTTGGTCTTCGAGTCTTCCAATGCACCGGGGTCGCCCAGGCAGATCCTCATGCCCGTCGCGGCATCATCGTATCGTCCGCAGGCGTTCAGGAGCGTGGCGTACTCCTTCGCGTCCCGGAGCTCCGTTCCCTCCTTCTCACGGGGGAGGTCGTAGACCTCACCACGGAAATTACTGAGATCCGCGCCACCCGTACCTGCCAGTTCGACCAGGGCATCGGTCAATCTCTCCCTTTCAAACTCATCGAGGTCCATCCAGGTGCGTCGTCGGGAACCATCCTTTAGTTCTATGCCCAATCCGTTCAGGAAACGTATGGTCCCCGTGTTGTCGGATGTGACTCCGGGGAGGTAGGGGTCGTTGCAGTATTGCAGAAGCTGAGGTAGTGGTCGGGTTATCCTACCGAAAAGTCTCAGACCATGATTAACCTCGATACTTCCATCGGTGACAGCGTCCTTGAGGATGTCCCTGTTCAGACCCTTGAGGCCTCCATCACTGTCCTGGAAGTCACCGGCGGCCCCCACTACGGCAAGATGTGCCAGGAAGATGTTGGCCGGATCGACCTCCCGGGACACCAGATATGTTATCCCTGCCCCGCATACCTCTGAGGAACCGTCCACCCCATGCTCGTGAGGGTTCACATGATTCAGGTCCGGGAAGGACATGAGGTCGGTCTGCCCCTTCCTCCATTCAGGGTCAACTGTGTGATGGTCGCATACCACCAGGCCGTCGCGTCTGAACTGGGACAGGTAACCGCTACCCAGGTCAACGATCCAGACCAGATCCTCATCGTATGACTCGATCGCCGCTATGGCCTCCTCATCGAGCTTCTTCAGGAAAACCGTCCCATGCTCTATCCCCAGACGGGATAGTGTGGCGCTGGCTATCGCTGCTGCACTTATGCCGTCAGCATCGATGTGGGCCACGACCATCGCTCTTTCCGCAGAACGTATGCGTTCGGCGGCCGAACGGGCGGCCCGCAAAAGACCAGGGACGTCCCTATTCATCAGACTCACCCAATGTCATCCTCTCCAATATCGAGCATACCTTCTCTCCCACCAGCGGAAGGTTCATGGTATCAGCACGGTTGTATTCCAATAGGGTATCGAGGGAACGGTCACAACCCCTCCTCTTCCATGCCATCCACATTCTGACAGCCTCTGCTCCGTCAACATCAGCTATCCCCTCGTCCCTCTCCAGCCCAAGACGCCTCTCGATGATCTTGAGACCTCCGGTGAGTCCTGCCTTCCGGGCAACGAAACGCAGGTCCACATGAGGCATGTCCAGGTCCAAGGAGGGGAATGCGGACCGCAGCACTGGGACGTCGAAGCAGCTCCCGTTGAAGGTGACCAGCATGGAAGCCCCGGTGAACAGTTCCGCGACCGATTCCTCATCCAGGTCCTGACCGGAAACCAGCGTCCTGGTTCCGTTCCGGTCATGGGTCCCGACGACGGTGACCTCACAGCCCGGTCCTAGGCCGTCGGTCTCGATATCCAAGAAAACAGCATCCCTGTGGAACGCCCCATAGAGCCTCCACGTCTGGGACCGAGGCAGCATGGATGCCAAAGCGCCGCAGTCCCTCCGTTCCAACAGCAGCTCGGCGTCACCGATAACCGCATCGCATTCTTTTTTCCTTCCCATCGACATCCCCGGGACAGAATCAATCTCCCTGAACGCCTGCCAGTCAACGATCCCTTCATTCCAAAGAGCCCGCTCACGCATAGCCCCGGTCGCCGGTAGGATTCGGAATGTCCTCCTGATCACGGCCGTTCCTAAGACGAACCCCCATGTATACCTTTTCCCGTTCCTCCGATAAGAGTTAATCCTTCCAAGTTTTAATCGGCGGCCATGAGGTGTGTGGAACCTGTCCCTGGGCTGCGTCTGAACAGCGACCGCACTCTGAGCATGGAAGGGGGGAGGACCCTGGTATTGGCGGATCTGCATCTCGGTTACGAGAATGCATTGGAGGGGGACGGTCTACATGTGCCGCGCATCCATACCACTGGCCTCATGGACGAACTCCTGACCTCCATCGAGAGGCACGGGGCGGAGCGGACAGTTCTTCTGGGGGATATCAAACATGACTTCTCACGGGGCAGATGGGAGAGCCGTGACGACATACGCACAGTAATCTCCATGGTCCGGGACTGTGGGGAGTGCATAGTGGTGGCTGGGAACCACGACAACTTCCTTCAGAGCATAATCAGCGGTTTGGACATCGAGGTCGTTGAAGGTCTGGAGATCGACGGTCATTGGTTGGAGCATGGACATAAGGATGGCGGGAGAAGGCCTTTGGTTATAGGACACGAGCATCCCTCGGTGAGGATATTCGACCGGGTCGGGGGTTTCATAAAGGTGCCATGCTTCGTCCACGATATCGATAGGGACGTGGTCGTGCTGCCCGCCTTCAGCCCCATGGCTCCGGGCAATGACCTCTGCAACGGTCTGCGGCCCGAGCTGTTCTCCCCCGTCTTCAAAGACCGCACCGATTCGGGCATCATGCTCTACGGTTGCACGGAAATCGGAATTCTGAACCTAGGCACATTGGAGGATATCAGGAGCATGAGGATGTGATGCCAGGTATTATCCGAAGATCGGAAAAAATAACTATTTCTATGGATGCTACATCCATCCATAAAAGCCTTTATTAATTTAGGGTTGTTACTAAGCGTAACATTGTTTCATGGAGGAACGTGTAAATGAGTGCGGAATTGGACAATCTGATTGACATTGTAGTGACTGGAAAGATAAAAGAAGCAAAGGACGCCACCCAGAAAGCACTGGATGCCGGCCACAGCCCCATGGAGATCGTCTTCGACTCCCTGGCTGCCGCCATGGACATCGTAGGACAGAAGTACGCTGCCAAGCAGTACTTCCTGCCCCAGGTCCTGCTGTCTGCCAACACCCTGTACCAGGGTCTGAACCTAGTTCTCCCCATGCTCCAGGCCGGAGATGGTGGTGACAAGGGCGCCGTCGTCATCGCTGTCGTCGAGGGAGACGTGCACGACATCGGCAAGAACATATGCAAGGCTCTCCTGACCGGTACCGGCATGAAGGTCTTCGACATGGGCAAGGACGTCCCTGTCAAGGACATCCTGCAGAAGGCCAAGGACGAGAACGCGGACATCATCGCTGAGTCCACCCTTATGACCCCCACCCTGGACGCCATGAAGCAGATGGAGAAGATGCTCAAGGAAGAGGGCCTGAAGGGCAAGATGAAGACCATGGTCGGTGGCGGAGCCACCTCCAAGGAATTCGCCGACCAGATCGGTGCCGACGCCTGGACCTACGACGCTGTCGAGTGCTCCAAGGTCGCCCAGCAGATCATAGCTGCAAGGTAAACGGGCCCAAGGCCCAAAACCCTCAAACCTTTTACACCATCTTTCTATACCCTCATCTAACAATCATTAACCATCCGTATCATGGGGGTTTATTGCAATATGAATAAGAGAAGAAGATATGGACTCGGGATCGACACCGGCGGGACTTATACCGATGCGGTGATCGTCGATCTGGATGAGGTGAAGGTATTGGCCAAGAGGAAGGCCAAGACCACCCATCATAACTTGTCGATAGGACTGCTTGAAGCGGTTGAGTCAGTGTTCGAGACGGATATCATATCCCCGTCCGAGATCTCACTGGTGGGCATCTCCACAACCCTGGCCACCAACTCCATCCTGGAAGGCCACGGTGGGGATGTGGGGTTGATACTCATCGGATGGGACCCGGTGGAGGAGGTCCATTTCCAGGAGAAGAGCCTGGTGCATGTGCGGGGAGGTTACGACCCTAAGGGGAACACCAAAGCCAGCCTTGACATGAGTCAGGTCCGTGAGGCCATAGAGAAGGTCTCCAAGGACGCAGATGCCATAGCCATCTCGGGTCTCTTCAGCATCGCCAATGCCAGTCAGGAGAGGACCGTGAAGAAGATGGCAAGGGAGATGACGGGATTACCCGTCGTGGCCGGGCACGAGCTCTCAGCCGAGCTGGGCATCGCACTTCGAACCGAGACCGCGGTGCTCAACGGTAAGCTCATTCCCCGGGTTAACGAGTTCTTCGATGATCTGGAGGAGGCCTTCCACCGCATCGGTGTGAATGCCCCGATAATGATCTACAAGGGTGACGGTTCCGTCATGGGCATTGATGTCGCCCGGGAGAGGCCGGTGGAGACCATCCTGTCCGGCCCCGCTGCCTCCGCCATGGGCGGCAAAGAGTTGGCAAAGGTCGATGATTGCATCATAGTGGACATCGGTGGGACATCAACCGACATCGCCGTCCTCGAGGAAGGGTTCCCCATGATAATGCACGAGGGGGCAAAGGTCGGTGACTGGCGCACCCGTGTCAAGGCGGTCGACATGCTCACAGTGGCCCTGGGAGGCGATTCCAGGGTGAGTTTCGACAGGCAGGTGCTGAAAATCGGTCCCGAGAGGGTGGTGCCGCTCAGCATGCTGCCCCCTACACAGAACCTTAAGGAGCGTATGCTCCGCCAAGGTATAACCCAGTTCTATACCGTCGAGGCCGGTGACCCACCGGCGTTGAACAGCAACGAGAGTAAGATATTCGATGTGATGGCCGGCAACGGGCCTATGACCTTGGAGGAGATACGTGATGCCGTAGAGGGGCTGTGGATCATCGATCCCCACATAAGATCGTTGAGGCAGAAGGGCGTCCTGATGACGGCAGCGCTTACCCCCACCGACCTGTTGCATCACCAGGGGCTGCTGTCCCTGGGTGACAAAGGGATGGCTGACGCCGGGGTGCAGGCCATGGCGGAGCACATGAAGATGGAGCCCGGGCAGTTGGTGAACATGGCCATGGAGGAGGTCAGGAGGCTGGTCTCCTACTCCATAATGAGGAAGCTTCTGGCCGATGAGTTCGGCACCTGGGTCCAGGATTGTGGCCAGTCGGTCAAGATGGTCCATAAGGCCACCCGCCCCAAGAGGGAGGGCGTGATGGTCCTGGAGCCCCGTTGCAATCTCCCCATCATCGGCGTTGGGGCCCCAGCTAAGTTCCTGATGGACGACCTGGACAAGAGATTGGGCGCCGAGGTCCTATTCCCCCAGGATTATGAGGTGGGCAATGCTGTCGGAGCTGTATGCTCGAAGATAATGGAATCCTTGAGCGCCACTGTGAGCCCGACCATCAACTTCACCTATCTGGCGAACGTCCCATTCATCGGACCAGTCGAATACAATCATTTCGACTCGGCGGTGGAGAGCTGCAAGACCAGTCTCACAAGGCACCTAAGGGCCAAGGCCGAGGCCTCCGGCGGTAAGAACATACGCGTGCATTCCAAACTCAAGGTCCATCGTGCCGTGGAGGGAGGATGGGGAGCATGGGAGGGCGAGGGGAGCCGAGGCATGAACTACGCCGACATAACCGTACGAGTGGTTGCCGATCCACCGATGCCAGACATGGGACTTAATGACGTTAACGATTGACATTGCAACGATATTAAATAACTGAAATCCATACAATGGCCAACGGAGGAGATTAATTTGGCTGACATGACTCCTAAAGAGAGAGTGCTTGCTGCACTTAGATTGGAAGAATTGGACAGACCCCCGGTAGCAGTGTTCACCCAGAGTGCCACCATCGGTCAGATGGAGGCCCTGGATGTATACTGGCCGGATGCCCACTTCAAACCTGAACTGATGGCGAAACTGGGTGCTGGACAGGCCGACATCCTCGGATTCGAGGCTGTGAGGGCGCCTTTCTGCCTGACCGCCGAGGTCGAGGCCCTGGGCGCCAAGGTCGATCCTGGAAAGAAGGACAGGACCCCCATGCTCAAGGAGCACCCCTGCAAGATGAACCCGATGATGGACGAGTTCGAGGAGCCCAACCTGATGGCTCCCGAGGAGTTCCTGGCCACTGGAAGGCCGGCCGCCGTCATCAAGGCCATCGAGATGCTCTCCGAGCAGTACGGTGACAACTACCCTGTAATCGCAGGAAACACCGGTCCGTTCACCGTCGCTGGTCACCTGGTGGAGACCGAGAACCTGGTGTTCGGAATCCTGATGTCCCCTGATGAGGTCATCAAATGGGTGTCCGCCGCCAACGAGATATGCACCGCATACTCCCAGGCACTGTCCGACGCCGGTGCCGACGTCATCCAGATGAGTGAGCCGTCCGCTTCCACGGACCTGCTCTCCCCCGACATGTTCGATGAATACGTCGGTGGATACATCCACGACTGTCTGGCGAGCGTCAAGGACGCCTTCTCCTGCCTGCACATCTGCGGCGACACCTACCCGATCATCGACAACATGATCGCCACCGGTGTGACCACCCTCTCCATCGAGGAGAAGGTCGATCCCGCACAGGCAGTCGAGAAGATCGCCGGTCGTGCCGGTGTTGTCGGTAACGTCGGTGTGGTCAACCCATTGCTGCAGGGAACCCCTGAGGACTGTGTGAAGCACGGTAAGACCGTGGCCGCCGCAGGATTCAACGTGGTCTCTCCAGGATGCGGGCTGTCCGCTCTGATATCCAACGAGAACCTGATGGCTCTCGTGAAGTCCGTGAAGGGCTGAGAACACCAATCCAAAAACCACTTCCCTTTTATTTCATCGAAAATCGCCGTTCTACCGACCGGTCATTCACACCCATGCCCGCATCGATGGTATCGCCACGGGTCCCATCCGTTGCAAACGTTCTTAACGGCCATTGCCGTTTACCTTTCGAGGTAGCTTAATGGCTTATGGAATTGCTCTGGACCTAGGCACTAGCGGATACCGGGCACACCTGGTGGACCTAGACCGCGATGCCAAGATAGTATCCACGGCCATAACGATGCGTCATCCCCTCCCGGGGGCCAACGTTATGGACCATCTACATTTCTGGATCGGTAACGGGTCGGAGATCGGACACCGCATCATCCGTCAAACGGTGGACGAGCTCCTTACACTGTTGGATGTGGATTTCAGTCAGGTTGAAAGGCTGTCAGTGTGTGGTAACCCCATACAACTGTCCCTCTTCGAGAACATCGAGATCCGGGATCTGGCCTACGCAGGGCAGAACAAATTGGACGCCCTTGGCGTTGTCAGGCCCTCGAGGAGGGGCCATGTGATAACCGCCGGCGACCTCGGACTCACATCACTTCAGACCGAGACCGAGATAATAATACCTCCCGCCATCAGACATGAGATCGGCGCTGATGCATTGGCCATGATCATGAAGTCCGGACTGTTGGATAAGAAGGAGACCTGCCTGGTCACCGACTATGGTACCAATGCGGAGATGGGTCTCTTCCATGACGGTGAGCTCTACTCCGGTAGCGCCGCCGCCGGTCCGGCCATGGAGGGGCAGTCCATCGCATCGGGAATGCTGGCAGCGCCCCATGCCATATCCGACCTTGATGACAACGGTGACGGCACCTGGGCCAATCTCGTCCTCGATGATGATCTGAAGGTGGTGCATGCCGCGGACGTCGATCCATTGACCGGTGAGGCCCGGAGGCTCTTGCCCTTCAAGGCCCATGGTATCACCGGAACGGGTGTGGTATCCGCCATCGCCCTCGGTATAGACAGTGGGGCGATATCACTACCGGACATCGCCACACCCTCCCGTCACCTACTGATGATGGACGGTATCAAGTTCTCGGAGAAGGATGTTCACGAGGCCGGTAAGGCCATGGGAGCAATCCGCGCGGGTCACCGCACACTGTTCCATGAGGTGGGTATAGCCGACGAGGATGTCAAGACCATGTACATGGCGGGGGCATCAGGTACCTACGTGGATGCCATCAAGGCCCAGACCTGCGGTATGATCCCCCGGGTGCTCGACAAGGTCTATCAGCTCGGGAACACCTCGTTGATGATGGCCCATGACCTTCTACGTGACCCAGAGACCCTGGACCATATGCAGGAGGTAGCGGACTCCATAGCTGCCAACCACATAATGTTCGCCACCAACAAGACATTCGAGCACATGTACGTCCTGGAGATCGCCTACTGGTTGGAGGGCATGAGCAGTGAGATGTTCAACGAGATGATCAAGATGCACGGCCTGAAGGAGCTTCCGCCCATAAGGCGCCCGAAGGAGGTCGTGCGGACTGTCAAGAGCGACATCCCCGAGGTCGGAGACAAGGGCTTGAAGACCCTCCACGATGTCGGCGTGACTATGAACGCCAATTTCCCAGGCTGCATCGGATGCCGGAAGTGTGAGAAGATATGCCCTGAGAGGGCCCTGAAGGTCCACACCGATGATGAGTTCGGAGGCTTCCGCATAGTCATAGAGACCGACAAGTGCCTGGGGACCGCCTGCAAGAATTGCGAGATGGTCTGTCCGGAGAAGGTCTACAACTTCTACGACCTCAAGGTGGATTCTAGATCCTAAGGATCCACCATGCAAACCCTTTAAACACTCCATTTTCATGTTAACGGCGGTGAGACGATGAACAATCGCGATATTGCCGCAAAACTGAAGGATTCATTGAGGCTGAGACACGACCCTGTGGCGGTTAGGCTGGTCAGGGAGGGTGAGGAGCCTCCCGCCGGCTACACCGTCCCGGAGAAGCAGATGAGCCATTGCCAATCGGTAATGGCAGCGAGGAAGGGTGAGAAGCTGCTATTGCCCTCTGAATCCCACTCCTGCAAGAACGGCGCCTCCGCTCTGGGGATGGCCAACGTACCTGAGAAGACAGCCAGCGGGGAGTTCTACCACAGTGCGGGCATGTTCGCATCGCCAGAGGCGGCCAAGGAGATGGTGGACCAACGGTCCTCCGTTCCATTCAAGGTCACCCACACCGTGGTGGCACCGCTGAAGGATGCGGACTTCGAACCCGACGTTGTAATCTTCACCGATGTTCCAGAGAGGATATACTGGCTCGTTCCGATGTCCGTTCACTTCCAGGGAGGGAGGGTGGAATTCAACACCGCCCCCTACAACGCCTGCTGCGTAGATGCTGTCGCCAGACCTCTGCTTGAACAGTCGATGAACATCTCATTGGGCTGTTTCGGTTGCCGCAAGAGGACCGAGCTGCAACCGGATGAGATGCTCGCGGGAATCCCCTATGGCCTCATCCCCCGCATGATGGAGGCATTGGACACTCTCTCATCCGACATATTGCAGAAGGCATCCCGGGATTGAGTTCCTTTCAAACCCTTTTCATGCTCAATTTTACGACAAAGTTTAATATTACCAAGTGATTTTTGCAACAAAGTATCAATTACAAGTTATGTGATTGCCAAAAATGCAACAAAGTTGCAAAAATGGAAAATATGGATTCCAAGGACTTCGAGATACTGAAATGCCTGCGTAGCGACTCGCGGGTCAGCATGGGGGCCATAGCTGAACAGCTGGATATATCCAAGGCCACAGTCTCCCGCCGTCTGTCCAGGATGGAGAAGGACGGGGTTATAACCGGCTACTCGGTCGATGTGAACCCCTCCAAGCTGGGACTCATGAGGGCGTTGCTTTCCATCGAGGTCATTGGTTCCTCGGTCCATAATGTGATAAATGACATCAAGGCCTTTCCAGAGGTGTCGTGCGTCTACAAGTCCTTCGGTGACCACAACATTGTCGTTGAACTGTTCACATCCAGCGTGGATTCTCTATATGAGCTGATCCAGGACAGGTTCCTGTCCATAGCCAACATATACAACGTGGAGGTGGACATACTGGTGGACCGATTGGATGTGGACCCCAACGCAGACATCAAGATACACCTTCGGGACGGGCGCTGACGGTCAAACTTATCATCGACCTCCTCTTTACCGGTAGCATGCGCCTTAGCCGTGGGCCCAAGTACAGTAGCGATGTCGGTATCCGCACCATGCCTCCCACCGAGACCCTGGATAGGACCCTCCCCCTATTGGAGAGGGCGGGGTTGTGCGGGTTGCAGGACATCAGTACCGTCGACCGTATCGGTATACCGGTCTGGTCGATATCCCGCAAGGATTCTGTCGAGGGCGCGGTCAGCAACTACAACGGCAAAGGGCCCAACAAGGAGCAGGCAATGGCCTCAGCGGTCATGGAGGCCATGGAACGCTGCAGCGCCGAGCTCAGGGATGACGACACCATCGTCATGGGGACCGTGGAGGAGATGGCTTCCGACTCGCTCGTGGTGGACCCACGGGAGCTCATACTGCCGCTAAGGGTCTACGATTACGTGATGGACCAGCCCATAGCCTGGACCAAAGGTTATGAGATGTTCAGGGGGGAGGAGGCCTGGGTCCCTGCGAACGCCGTTTACCATCCTTACTTCTGCAAGGCTGACCTGCAACTGTTCAGGTACCACACCAACGGTATCGCCTCCGGGAACACCATTGAGGAGGCCATACTGCATGCCTTGTTGGAACTGGTGGAGAGGGATGCCTGGTCTATAAGCGACTACCGGAACATGGTGAACGCTGACGTGGTGGTCTCAGACCCTGAATCGACCTGCTCACGGCTGTTGAGGCAGTGCAGTGAGAACGGCGTGGAGATCCATCTCAAAGACCTGACGACGGACATAGGCATCCCGACCATCGGGGCAGCCGCTGACGATGTGTCCACCGAGGACCCCGAGCTGCTGGTTATAGGAGTGGGTACTCACCTCAATCCGGAGATCGCCGCGGTAAGGGCGATCACCGAGGTCGCCCAGAGCCGGACCACCCACTGCCATGGCGTCAAATCAGACCAGAAGTTCAAACAGCTGTGCAGCGAACTGGGTTATGAAGGTATCAAGAAGCTCAACGCCAAATGGTTCCAGCCATCCGGCAGGGAGACCGTCCTGGAGGAGATGGAACGTTTGGATACCCAATACGTGTTGGATGACATCGAGGTGGTCTTCGAAGGCCTGGTGGATAACGGTTTCGATATGGCGGTTGCGGTGGATCTCACCCGTGAGGACATCGGGGTCCCGGTCGTGAGGATGGTGGTTCCCGGATTGGAGGTCTTCACCATGGACCCTGAAAGAGAGGGTCCGAGACTGAGGGGACTCTGGCCTCCGAAAAGCCTACATTGATAAATGATTGGATGCTTTTTGTATCCATTTAAATACTAACAATCGTGAATTTATTTTTATATAGTATACATAATATTTTAAAATCCGATAGTCTGGCTATTGCTTTTTGCTAAACTATCGTTATCATGGATGGATACTATATCCATGAATTAGTTTATATGGTTTGATTCCATTGACATGGTCGCAAGGGGAACGATGAGTTAGACGTGGCGTTGCTTACGTTATATTCGACTCATCGGCAAAAATGATACGGAGGTAATAAATGGCAAAATACAAGGACGTAATAGACTTGTATGACGACCGTGGCAAGCTCATAGAGAGCAATGTGCCATTGGAAGCCATCAGTCCGTTGCGAAATGGCGCGATCAAGAGGATCGCCTCCATGACCAAGAGAACGGTAGCCGTTAACCTCGCTGGAATCGAGAAGTCTCTCAAGACTGGATCGATGGGCGGGGACGGATGCTTGATCAAGGGAAAGGAGATCGATATCCCTCTCGTGGCCAACGCGGACAAAGTCGCCAAAGCTATTAAGGAAATGGTCCAGGTCGTTGACGGAGACAGCACCGTCGTCCAGGTTAAAAAGGACGGTAAACAGCTCGTCGTCGTCGTACCTGAGGAGAGATTGAACGCGGGAGTCGAATATACCACCGGCTTCACCGCCACCGCCGCTGCCACTGTGCAGGCCATCATCGACGAGTTCGACATACCGATGTACAAGGCCAACATGGTCAAGGGCGCCGTCTGGGGCAGATACCCCCAGAGCCTGACCTTCATGGGTTCCAACCTCAAGAGCATTCTCGAGGTCCCCCAGAACAACGAGGGAGCAGGTTACGCGCTCAGGAACATCATGTCCAACCACGTGGTCGCC